>JADFZS010000329.1 GCA_015232405.1 Magnetococcales bacterium
CATGCGGATTTGATAAATCGGCTTTTACGTTTTATCAAATCCCTGACCAGAACCCCTCTTGGGCTGACGAGATATGGAACGCCTACTCTATGGGCGACCCGGCCTGCCATCCAGGACGGCCAGTTGTACAATGCATGGATATGTAACAGATCAAAGCTGCTAATTTCCTTGTTAAGTGCTTGTTGCATCTTTGGGGCACGATATATGCGCCGACCAATTCCGTGACTTGGAAAATAGTGTACTTTTACCCCATCTACATCCACCGGTTTATCCATGGCAACATCCATATCTTCGGTGCCATGGACATTGGTCGTGTAAACGTGAACTTCATGGCCTTGTGAGACCAGGGCTCGACAAAGGCCATGGCTGGAGCGGATAGGGCCACCATATCGAATGGCAGGCATATAGGTAGGATTTACGTGTACAATTCGTAGTTTATGCATTTACATTTTATTTTGGTGTTTTGCACGTAAGTTAAGGGGTGGGAAGAAAATCGACCCTTACTCGGCCTGCTCTAACGGTCTATGTTTATCTATCACGCCTGAGGTTATCGTGATTGAGAATGGACAGGAAGGATAAAATTTAAAAAGGGGTAGCGCAGTGCTATCTTTCCCACCAATTTACATCAAGCTTTACCTGAAATCTGGATCAATTTCGGAGTGAATATTATTTACAACAGCCGTTAAGGGACGTGTACTTGCAAACGTCTTCTTCAACTGCTACACTCACGCGGGTGACGGTTGGTACTGTTTGTATATTGTTCTAGAGAGGCTAATAGTAGTGGTTAAATCACCATTTAATTCACCTGTTGACCGTACTGTCTCTACTCTTCCAGTTGTAACACATCCTGCAGAAAACCATGCGCCTTCAGATAGTTCCGAAATTATTTTCTATTATATGGCGGTTGTTCGCAAGCGCCTGATAAGTATTATTACCCTTACGGTTGCTGTTTTTTTTCTGGCTAACATCCTAGTCGCAAAATTAGAACCTGTTTATCGTGCTTCAGCCACCCTTTTAATCGACTTTAATACCCAGTTTTCCGGTAGCAATGATGTTATGGGGGTCACTTCAAGCTTTTCCCGCGAGGCGTTAAATACCCAACTGGAAATATTAAACAGTCGTAGTCTGTTTTTACAGACGGCAAAATCGCTGAACTTTAAGGCACAAAGTCAACCAGCGCCACACGAGAAGGAGCCATGGTTTCAATGGCGCAGTTTCATGCCGGAGGTTGTGCTGGACTTGATAGCACTGCTTCCAAAGCCGACCGTTAGTTATAGCATCCAACAGGATCCTAAGTTTAATGATCTGATAACCTCAAATGCATTGGTTGCTCGCATCAGAGGGGGCATCAACATCTCACTGGTGCGTGGGACCCATCTGGTCAAAATTCAGTATCAATCTACCGACCCGGCCTTGGCTGCCAAGGTTCCCAATGCCCTCTCTGAAAATTTTATTTTAAACAGCAAGGTATCGCGCTCTGAAATGTCAGAGAAAACAACTGACTGGCTTACCGAACGTCTAATGGAGTTACGCAAACAACTGCAGGAGTCAGAGGCAAAAGTCCAGCAGTTCAGGGAGGAGAGTAAACTGGAAGAGAGTCAAGGGTTCCAAGGTATTGATTCTCAACAGTTGGAGACAATATCCAGTAAATTGATCAGCTTGAGAGGTGAGCTGATTGAAAAGGAGAATCTACGCCGCATGGTGGATTCGGCACAAAAAAGATCTTTTGCCGCCATATTGGCTATCCCGGAAATCAAAAATGACCCTACGGTGAGGGATCTGGTCGCACAAGCAGCAGAAATGTCGCAAAAAATGTCTGTGCTCAAAGGACGTTACGGACCTAAACATCCAAATATGATCCAAGCTGTTACCCAATCGGGATCAATTCAAAACAGTCTGCGTCGCCAAGTTAACAATGTTATTCAATCCATCAGGAATGAATATAAGGCTACACGTGCCAACAAAGACTCAATGGAGGATCAATATAATACAATCAAGCAAAAGTTGAAGGGTGTTGGCAGAACCACAGCCGTCTTCAATGACCTGATCAGGGATCGGGATGCCAATCGTAATCTATATGATGTTTTTCTTGCAAAATATAAAGAGACATCGGTGGCTGGTGAGCAGAGCATAGCTGATGTTCAGGCCGTTAATGCGCGGATAATTGATCCGGCTGTGATGTCTCTCTCTCCATTTAAGCCCAATAAAAAGCGTATAATCATGGGTGTGGTGATTGCCACCTTCATTTTTGGGTGTATTCTTGCTGTATTGGTTGAACAGCTTGATAACACTCTCAAACATTCGGACGATGTTGTAAAACTGCTTCAGTTTCCAATATTGGCAGCCCTCCCTGTGGTGGATGACAAGCTGTGGAAGACCGAATCCAAAAAGTTGGGAGTGTTTTTCATGGAACAGTACAATCTGCGTTTTGCAGAAGCAGTACGCTCTATGCGCACATCCATCAATCTTTCCGAGGTAAACAGTCGCCACGATATTATTGTGGTAACCTCGACTGTGCCGAAGGAGGGGAAAAGTACAGTTGCACTTAATTTAGCCATTGCCATGTCCTCATTGGAGAAGGTTCTCCTGATTGATGCCGACTTACGTCGTCCCTCAATTGCTTCACTGATGGGGATCAAAAAAAATTCTCCAGGTCTTGCGGAATTGTTAAACAATATGTCA
>JADFZS010000032.1 GCA_015232405.1 Magnetococcales bacterium
CTTATTATTTGTTGTATATTGACTTCATCTATAGTTTATGACCATAATATTAGTGTGAATTGCAGTGAAGGTATTGAAGATGTGGCCTATGTTCCGTTGGCAGAATTGGCAGCCATCGACGGTTTTGATGATGATATTGCCCAGGAGTTGCGTAATCGCGCCCGTGAGCATCTTCTTTCTGATGCACTGGAGACCGAAGAGCGCAAAGCTGAGTTGGAGATAGACCCTCGTCTGTTGCAGCTAAATGGTCTGGATGATGAAGTGGCTTTTGTTCTGGCAGAAAAAGGTGTGATAAACCTGGATGATCTTGCTGATCTTGCTACAGATGAGCTGTTGGAGATGTCCGGTGAGGCCCTCTCCCAAGAGGTGGCTGAAAGTATGATTATGGAGGCGAGACAATTGGCGGGTTGGTTCGATGAGGAGGATCAAGAGTAAAAAAAAGGTTGCTGTTGTTAAAGATGCAACAGATAAAACAGCACCAACCAAGCCCAGTAGATTGTGTGCAGTCACCAGAACAACCATGGATAGCTCTCTTTTGTTACGGTTTGTAGTTGGACCAGATGGGAGTATGGTTGAAGATATAACTGGTAAGTTGCCGGGACGGGGCAAATATGTCCAACCTTCACGGCAGAATGTTGCACAACTGTTAAAGGGTTCTGGCATAAAGGGTGAAACCTTGGATACGCAGCTAGAGCGGATAGCCCAAGGGTTGCAGCGTCGCCTTTTAGATGGGTTGAATCTGGCTCGCAGGGCTGGGAATCTACGTTGGGGAGTGCGAGAGCTGACCGAGCTTGCCGATGGTTTGGTCAATGCCAGGGATAGATCTTCTCCCCCTATGTTATGGTTGTTGGCGTCAGATGCTGCTAGTAACACTCACGAGAAGTTTGCAGGACAGTGTCGAAAGGTGGCTGGTGCTACAGCTGTAGAGCCGGAAACTTTCAAGATACTAGACCGTAACCATTTTGCCACGGTTTGTGGTGGTGGTGAGGTTGCAGTGTTGATTGTATATTCAGAAGGAATGGTTGCCAGGGTCAGGGCCGATAGTGTCCGGTTGCAATCGTTTTTAGCCGTAGAGTAAGTTCTTCGGCAAATAGGGTAATTCACCAATAGTAATTTGTTGATTTACCTGATGAATCCTTGGATTGGTATTTTAAATTGCCATCCTAGGATATGGTTTTTGTTGGAGTTGGTGTTTATTAAATGCTTTAAAGCAGCATTTATCTAACCTATCCCAACAGGTAGTTGATAGTTTTTATCCGGTGGAGATTTTTCTTTTGAGCGATACAAAAAAGAGCAAGGCTGAAGGTGGCACATTAAAGCTTAAAGCCCCTCAAAACATCGTGTTAAGCAAGACTGTTGAAGATGGTTCTATAAAACAGAGCCTCTCCCATGGTCGCAGCAAAAATGTGGTTGTTGAGAGACGCCGAAAAAAGCTGTTTCGCTCTCAGGAAGAGAATAAAGAGGGGAAGGATTGGAATCCTGCTCCCGCCCGGTCTGCTGTAGCAGCAACCGTTGAGAAGAGACCTGTTGGTTCTTCTGCTCGCTCGAAACGCCAGACCGTTTTGAAGCCCATGAGTGCTGAGGAGCGTAAGGCTTACATTGAGGAGCAGAAAATTGCTGCTAAAGCCGAAGTAGCGCGAATTGCCCAAGAACGTAAAGAGGCGAAAGAAAAGAAAAAGGCAGAAGAAGAGGCAGCAAAAAAAGCTGCTCAAGAGGCGGCTATCCAGGCAGAAGAGCAGGCCAAAAAGGATAAAGAGGCAGCAGAAGAAGAGGCAGCCAGTAAAAAGCAGGAGAAGGCTAAACCCAAGACCAAGAAAAAGGCTGCGGATAGTGTTGCTGAAGAGCCTGTTAAGGAAGAGGTTGCCAAAGAGCTTGAAGAGAGCAAAGAGGTGGAGGAGTCTGTTGCCAAGAGTGATGAGCCTCAAGTAGATGAGAGTGAAAAAGCCCAAGCATCTGCTGATGATGTCAAAGAGGAAAAAGTTGAAGAGGTAGCCCAAGAGCCAGATGTAGCAGTAGCAGCAGAGGCACAGAGTGTTGACGTGGTAGATGCTGCTACCCAAGATGTGACAAAAAAGATTGAAGAGATAGGGGCTGTCGAGATTGCGGAGCAGGAAGAGGTAGCTCCAACGAGGAAAAAACCAAAGAAAAAGTTGAGCAAATCTCAACGTGAAGAGGTGGCTCGTAGTAAGACCGAGGCACTGGTTGCCAAACGTCTATCCCAGTTGGAAGAGTTACGGGAACAGAAAAAGGTTCTAGAGGCAAAGGCTGCTTCCCAAGGTGATGAGGGGCAACCACGTAAAACTCTCAAGACCAGGGTCAAACGCAAAGGTAAAAATGCTGTTAGCCAGAATGTTGAAGCCAATCAACAAGCACCGCAAAATAAACGTAGGGGTAAGTCGTCCCGTAACAAGAAACAACAGCCTGAGGTTCCAGTAGCACCAATAGTGCCAGTGGTGCGTGAAGTAATTATCCCTGAGGTTATTACAGTTAGTGAACTATCAAGCCGGATGGCGGTCAAGGCTTCTGAGGTTATCAAGCTACTGTTCTCCCAAGGTATGATGGTGACCATCAATGAGGTGTTGGATCAAGATACAGCTGTATTGATGGTTGAGGAGTTGGGCCACAAACCTAAAATTGTCTCTGAAGCTGCCTCCATTGATGCTGAGTTGGCTGAGGCTGAGGATATTGAGGAGGAGTTGACCGTTCGCTCCCCTGTTGTCACGGTTATGGGCCATGTTGACCATGGTAAAACCTCACTTTTAGATGCCATTCGTCGCACCGATGTCACCTCTCGTGAATTTGGCGGAATCACCCAGCATATTGGAGCCTATCAGGTCCGGTTGGAGAACGGTTCGGCAATTACCTTCATAGATACACCGGGACATGCGGCTTTTACCGCCATGCGTTCCCGTGGTGCCAAGATGACCGATATTGTTATTTTGGTGGTAGCAGCTGATGATGGTGTTATGCCACAAACAATTGAGGCCATTGATCACTCAAAAGCGGCTGGTGTTCCCATTGTTGTTGCGGTTAACAAAATGGATGTCCCAGCAGCAAACCCTGATCGGGTCATGCAGCAGCTAAGTGAACATGAGTTGGTCCCGGAAGAGTGGGGCGGTGATACAATTTTCTGTAAGCTATCTGCCAAAAAAGGTGAAGGTATTACCGAGCTTGAAGAGATGTTGCTGCTCCAGGCAGAGATGTTGAACCTCCAGGTTAATACCAATAAAACAGCTCGGGGAGCCATTGTTGAAGCCAAGTTGGATAGAGGGCGTGGTTCTGTGGCTACCTGTTTGGTCCAGAGCGGTATGTTGCGGGTTGGTGATATTTTTGTGGTTGGTCTGGAGTGGGGTAAAATTCGTAACCTCATCAACGACCGTGGTGAATCAGTTAAAGAGGCTGGGCCCTCTACTCCAATTGAAATTATTGGACTGTCTGGTGTTCCGGCTGCTGGTGATGAGCTCATCACCGTGCCTGATGAGCGTCGTGCCCGTGAGATTGCCAGCTTCAGGCAACGCACATTAAAAGAGAAAGAGCGGGCCAAAACCTCCCCTGCCAGTATGGATGATATCTTCAACCAGATCCAAGATGGTGAGTTGGAAGAGGTTAATGTTGTAATAAAAGGCGATGTACGTGGCTCTGTTGAGGCGGTCTCTGATGCTTTGATGAAGATCAAACATGAGGAGATTCGGGTTAAGGTTATCCATACCGGAGTAGGTGGTATCAACGAGTCTGACGTTATGTTGTCCCTTGCCTCTGGTGCTTTGGTTCTGGGCTTTAATGTTAGGGCCGATGCCAAAGCTCGTGAGCTGGCCAAGCGTGAGAAGATCTCTTTGAGCTTCTACACGGTTATCTATGATCTTATCGACGATATAACCAAGGCGATGGAGGGCAAACTCAATCCTAAAGAGCGTGAGGTTCAGTTGGGTCATGCCGAGGTACGGGAGGTGTTCCGTATCACCAAGGTTGGTAATGTTGCTGGCTGTATGGTTATAGACGGTCATATGACCAATAAATCCCAGTTACGGGTCTTCAGAGATGATGTAGTCATATATGATGGTCATATCTCGGCTTTACGACGCTTTAAGGATGATGTTAAAGATGTTCGTGAGGGCATGGAGTGCGGTATCAGCCTTGATAAATATAGTGACCTTAAATCTGGTGATATCATTGAGGCTTACACTGTTGAAGAGATAAAACAGACGATTGGGTAATTATATTATCAGGGACTTGCAATGATGCAGGTTGGAACCCTTGAGATTGTTCTTGATCTGGGTGGGCTTCACTCCCTCAAACAGAAGCGTGGGGTCATCAAGGGGCTTCTAGCCAGGGTGAGAAACAAATTTGAGGTTGCAGCAGCAGAGGTAGCTGAACATGATACCATCCGTTCAGCTTGTTTGGGTTTTAGTGCTGTGGGTAATGACGCAGCGATGTTACAGAGTAGACTGCAAAAGATAGTGAATTTTATTGAGCTGGATGGACAGACTTTTGTCGTAGATTATCGTGTGGATATACTCTGATGAGTATTCGCACCGACCGGGCAAGCGGCCTGATTCGTAAAGAGATTGCCCTCATGCTTTTGGGGGGTGAGATTCATGATCCTCGTTTGAGCGGCATGGTCTCGATTACCGATGTTGAGATGAGCCGTGATCTGCAATATGCCACCGTCTATTTTACCATGTATGGTGGTGAGCTTGAGGACGGTTTGAAGGGGTTGAACAGTTCTGCTGGATTTATACGTCGTCAACTAGGACGACGGTTGAAAATGCGCCGGGTTCCTGAGTTGCGGTTTAAAGCTGACCACTCAATGGAGCAAGGTGAAAAAATAGACCGATTGCTGAACTCTATTGATATTCCGCCACCCCAAGAGGGAGATGAATAGATAGTGGGACGCAGGAGGGGTAAGGGTCTGCCGATAAATGGCTGGCTTGCTATACATAAAGAGGTCGGGATGACCTCAACACGTGTGGTTGAGGCTGTACGGCGGATTACCAAAGCAGCAAAAGCTGGTCACGGTGGTACACTTGATCCATTTTCCGAAGGGCTGCTTCCCATCGCTCTTGGAGAGGCCACCAAGGCTCTTGCCATGGTGTTGGAGGGTGACAAGGCTTACTGTTGTTGGGTCAGGTTTGGTTGGGAGACCGACAGTGGCGATCCCACCGGAACCGTAACTCAAGAGGGTGGTCCCCCCCCCGATAAAGAGGCTCTCATTGAGGCGTTGAATGCCTTTTTGGGTGAGCAGGATCAGGTTCCACCAGCCCACTCAGCAATCCATATAAACGGTGAGAGAGCCTACGAACGGGCAAGGCGTGGTGAGACCGTTGAGATGCCCACCCGACGGGTGGTATTTAAAGAGCTAACCTTGGAAGATTATTCTGCTGGGTTGGCAAAAATTTCGGTAAAGTGTGGCAAAGGGACCTATATGCGCTCTTTAGCCAGAGATTTGGGAAGGCATTTAAACTGCCCAGCCCATTTGGAACAGCTATTGCGAACCAGTACACTGGGATTTGAACTAAAAGACGGTGTAACGTTGGATAGCTTGGCTGATGCGGTACGTGATAACCGCATGGATGATTTTTTGTTTCCCGTTGATCGGGTGCTGGACGACATCCCGGCACTGCGATTGCGTGTAGAAGTTTGGCACAAAATAGCCAATGGTCAGTCTGCTTGGGTTGATGCTGTGGGGTGTGAAGGGGCGGAAATGGTTCGCCTGTTAACTCCCGAAGGCAAATTTGCTGCTGTGGGGAGCTTATCTCCTGCATCTGCAAAAGATACTCGGCGGCTCTGTAAACCAAAAAGGCTATTCCATCTATCTTGAAATTAATGGGGTAGCTGGGCCAGACATTTTTTTCGGTTTCACACAAAGTTTGAAATTTTGTGGGTTACCTAACCCAAACATAGTGAAGGAGTGAACCGATGTCGATTACAACCGAGAGAAAGCAGGAATTGATTAAAGAGTTTGCCATTGCCGATGGTGACACTGGCTCTCCAGATGTGCAAGTTGCTATTCTGACGGAGCGAATCAATAATTTGACCGAGCATCTTCGTTCCAACATGAAGGACCACCACTCCCGTCGTGGTTTGCTCAAAATGGTTGGTTTGCGCCGTCGTTTGTTGGCTTATATCAATCGTAAAGATCCAGCACAGTATCAAAATATACTTAAGCGGTTACAACTGCGTAAGTAACAGTTATGCCGACCTTGGTAGCTGCAATAACCAGTTACCAAGGTCGGGATTTATTTTTCAGGCAACTTACGATAATTAATAGCCCATATAAGTTGGGACTGTTAATTGTAGTGAGTTGCCTGAGTTCAAATCTTATTATAAGAGACCTGTAAATGTTTAATATCACAAAAAAAACAATTAAATTTGGTCGGGATGAATTCATCCTTGAATCAGGCCGTATAGCGCGACAAGCTGACGGTGCAGTTTTGGTAACAGTTGGTGAGACTGTAATTTTGGCAACTGCCACAGCGGAAAAAGAGCAGCGTCCTGGCATGGACTTTTTCCCTCTGGGCATCCATTATCAAGAGAAAACCTGGGCAGCAGGTCGTATTCCTGGTGGTTTTATCAAGCGTGAGACCCGCCCAAGTGAAAAGGAAATTTTAACCTCAAGGTTGATTGACCGCCCCATGCGTCCACTATTTCCCAAGGGTTTTGCCCTGGATACCCAGGTGGTCTGTACGGTTCTCTCCTACGATGGTGTAAACCAGCCTGATATCGCTGCTATGGTTGGTGCTTCAGCTGCACTGGCTATCTCTGGGCTACCTTTTAACGGTCCTGTTGGTGGTGCTAGAGTGGCATACATCAATGATGAACTGGTTCTCAACCCCACCTTTGAAGAGATGGCTGAAAGTCGCCTTGATTTGGTTGTTGCAGGAACCCAAAGCGCCGTTACCATGGTTGAGTCTGAGGTTGATGTGCTTAGTGAAGACCAGATGCTAGACGCTGTTATGTTTGGTTTTGAGGGTTTTCAACCAGTTGTCGCTGGCATCAAAGAGTTTGCTGAAGAGTGTGGCAAACCCCGTATGGAATTTGTCTCCCCAGAGGAGGACACCGAGCTGTTTAACCAGGTTCGTGACTCTTTCTTGACTGAGATGGGTGAAGTATATGTTATTGCCGATAAAATGGAACGGCAAGATGCTGTAAGCGCTCTTAAGAAAAAGGCTGTTGCCCAGCTTTGTGTTGAGGGTGGCCCAGCTTCTACCACTGTTAAGGATATGATGAAAAAACTCGAATCAGAGGTGATTCGCGGTACTATCCTTGAAGGTAAACCCCGTATTGATGGACGCTCTTTAACCGATATCCGTCCAATTGTCTCTGAGGTTGGTGTTCTGCCTCGGGTCCATGGCACAGCTCTATTTACCCGTGGCGAGACCCAGGCATTGGCTACTGTTACTTTGGGTGGTGGACGTGATGAGCAGATTGTCGAGACTTTGGATGGCGAACATCGTGAGCCGTTCTATTTAAACTACACATTCCCTCCGTACAGTGTTGGTGAGACTGGTCGTTTGGGTGCACCGGGCCGTCGTGAGATTGGTCATGGTAAGTTGGCGTTTCGTGCCTTACAAGCAGTACTACCTGATGCCGAAGATTTCCCTTATACATTGAGAGTCACCTCAGAGATTACCGAATCCAACGGTTCTTCCTCCATGGCGACAATTTGTGGTTCAGTGTTGGCAATGTACGATGCTGGTGTACCTTTGAAATCTTCAGTGGCTGGTATCGCCATGGGGTTGATCAAAGAGGGTGAAAAATTTGCTATCCTCTCTGATATTTTAGGTGATGAAGACCATTTTGGTGATATGGACTTTAAAGTAGCTGGTAATGCTGATGGTATCACAGCACTTCAAATGGATATTAAAATTGAGGGTATTACCCGTGAGATTATGGCGGTAGCTTTGCAACAGGCTAAAGCTGGTCGTATTCATATCCTGGGTGAGATGGATAAATGTATGACATCAGGGCGGGAAGAGCTTTCCAAATATGCGCCTAGAATTTTCACCATTAAAATCAATCCAGATAAAATACGTGATGTTATTGGTGCTGGTGGCAAGGTTATCCGCAGCATTCAGGAAGAGACTGGCTGTCAGCTGGACATTGATGATGATGGCAGCATTAAAATTGCCGCAGCAGATGGTGAGTCTGCCACAATGGCTGAGACCATTATCAAAAGAATTGTTGCAGATGTTGAAAAAGGGCAGATCTACGACGGTAAAGTTGTGCGGATCACAGATTTTGGTGCCTTTGTAAATATCCTACCCAACAAGGATGGCTTGGTACATATATCTCAACTTGCACCCCACCGGGTAGCTAAAGTTACTGACATTGTTAAAGAGGGCCAGACCGTGAAAGTCAAGGTTCTAGAGATCGACCGTCAAGGCCGGGTCAAGTTGACAATGAAGGATGTAGAGTAGAACCTTTTTATAAAAAAACAGGTTTAAAACAATCAGGCATCATCCGGTTAATCTGGATGATGCCTGATCTGTTTTTGGGGTGGGGTTTTTTAACCTAGAAACGGCGGTTGGCGGTGCGTACATGGCGTAACATATTGGTTTAGCTGGTGTAACAGAGCAAATCGGAGTCACCTTATTGGTGATGAGACTTTGATCTGTTATGCCAGATGAATCAATAGGTTGCGTCAGGTGCGTGCTGACAACTGCTGTTTCCAGGTTTAAACTTTGTTAGCATGCTGTTTTTTCGTACTTTGCTCTCTACACCATTTTATCCAAAGTTCTCTATAGATAGACTCCACCTTTTTTACATATAGCTCGGAATTTCCTAAAACTGATCTATCAAAGCGGTCTGGTAACTGCTGGCGTAGTGTTTTTAAATATCGGACATCATGTGCAAATTTTTTGGCTTTTTTAGCATACTCTTTCTTGTCTTTTGTCCGCCATTCATCCAGCCCAAGAATATTTAACAGTGATGAACTTGCAGGACAGCGAATTTTATTTTCACAGGTTAATACTGGAACCCCCATACGTAGAGATTCTAAAGATGTCATGCCGCTATTGTGGGGAAAAGGGTCTAACATGATATCTATTTTACCATGAGCTTGAAGATGTTCTTGGTGGGGTGTTGCCCCCAACAGGCTAAGACGGTTTTGTGAAACTCCAAGAGCTGCAAAAATAGCCATGACCTCCGCAACTTTGATACTGGATGAAAGTTGATTTGTTTTCATCAACAGCTTTGCATCAGGAACAGTATGTAAAATCTCCGCCCATAAAGAGTACACCTCATCATTATATTTTTCTAAACGGTTGAATGCCCCAAATGTGATATAACCGTTTTTTAAGATGGGAGGATCATTAACAACAGGAAAGTTACTTGTTGATTGTAGATGAATTACACAAGGTGTGTTGATGATCTCCTCTGAATATTTGCTGCGATCTGCCGCTGGAATAAAAAATTGGTCGGCAAACAGATAATCCATCGCTGACATGCCAGTTCCCAAGGGATAACCCCAGGCTGTTATCTGTATGGGAGCCGGTTTTCTGGCAAATGTTAAAAGGCGGTTTCCCGGTGTGTGCCCTGATAGGTCAACCAATATATCAATAGCATCATTTTTAATTTGCTCTGTAAGTGTATCATCATCCATATGACATGTTGAAACCCAGTGAGTTGCAATGTTTTTAAACTGTTCTGTCTTATCATCTGTTTCACTGTTACCAGCATAGCAAAATATCTGAAAATTTGTTTTATCGTGGAGCATCAGCATGGGGCCGAATATATTTGCTGCTGAATGGTTTTTAAAGTCTGCTCCAACATAACCAATACGCAGCTGTCTATGGGGGGCGATACAGTTTGCAAAAGTAAAACAATCCTGCTTAAAGATGTCGGCGTGCTGCTTCGCCCATTTTTTTCGTTCGATCTGAAAAAGATCACTTTTTAAATCAGCAAACAGGTCCAAACATAAAATTAAATTGCTGTGATAATCAACCCTGTCGGGCCTTAAAGCCATGGCCTTGCGATAGCACTCCACCGCCTTTTCAAAGCTGTTTTGTTGTTTATAAACAATTCCCAAATTGCTATAAGCTTCCGAAAAGTTGGGGTTAAGGGAAATAGCCTTGTTAAAGCTGGTAATTGCTTCATCCACTCTACTTTGCTTACCTAAGGCGTTGCCAAGGTTTGAATAGGCCTCTATACAGTCTGGTTTGAGTGAAATTGCCTTGTGGTAGTTAGTAATGGCCTCGTCAAGCTTGCCAATTTCACATAGAGAGTTGCCAAGATTAACGTATGCTTCTGCATAATCTGGTTTGATAACAACTGCTTTGTTGTAGTTTAAAATTGCCTCATCAAACAGATTTAAAGTGTGGAGACAAAGCCCAAGATTGTTAATAGCCAAAACAAACCCTGGTTCAATGGAAATAGCATGTTTAAAACACTCAATCCCATCATGGATTCTCCCGATTTGGTAAAGGGAGCAGCCCAAATTATAATGTATCTGTGCAACGTTGCTATTGATATTTAAGGCGTGTTGAAATTGCTCTATAGCCAGCTCATGACGGTTGATGTTTTGGGCAATTCCACCGAGTAAATTATAAGCATCATAATGGTTTGGTGCTGCTTTTATAATGGCTGTGCAAATTTGGTCGGCCTCTGTGTAGCGTTGGGCATAAAAATTTTCCAAAGCAAGGGCAAATGCCTCTTCAATGGTGAGTTGTTTTTGTCCCTCAGTCTGCTGTCGGTTTTGCTCACTCATTTTTTTACGTATAAGAGGGGTAGTTGATAGCGTACCATTATGTCACACAATGCTCTTTTATCAAACTAGCTGGATGAAAATAAGAGTTTAAATATAGATAGAGCCACCTCAATGTCCCGGTCTGTAAGGTTGTTGGATATCTTCATATGCTGCTAAAAAATCGTTGTGGGCTATGAGTTTTAACTCACTGGCGGATGGGTTTTTTATGAAATTTTGATAGCGTTTGTAATTTTCAATTATATATGGTGACCGGGATAGATCGTTGGCTTTTTTTAGATACTCACCTGTTTTGGTAAAATTCCCATTAAAAGCTGCAATACATGCTAGATAGTTGAAAATAACTTCAGGTAGTGGGTAGCCTTTTTTAATGGCTTTTGCAATATGGGTAGTTGCTTTTTCCGGCTGCTTTGCCCGAATGCAAGCTCCGGCTAAATCTACATGGGCGCTGTGAAGACCATCCAGCCTTGATAATATCTTCTCAGACTGCGCAACTGTATAATATTGGGTTGTTAATTTATTGTGATAACAGTTTAGCCAAAGGTTGGTTATATTTCTATCCTTGACTGTCATGTTGTCATTAAAGCCGTATAAATTTACATCATACTCTTTATCAAAAAATATCTCCGAACTGATATTGTTCTCTTTTTGAAAAATATCAAACTCTTCGGTTCCTGGGGTTAAGGTGAGGTGTGAAATAAAAAACTGGCTGGGTCTGGCATCGTGAATTAACTGAACACTGTTTTGAAATGTCCCAAGGTTTTCACCTCTGTTACCAACAATTAGATAAAACCGTACTTGCAGGCCATATTTACGGGCCATTTTTGTTACCTCTATCACCCGTTTTGGTATCAGTTTCTTTTTGATTGTTTTTAATATCTCTTCAGAGCCGGACTCCACCCCTACACTAATCTGTTGACACCCTGCCATCCGCATGGCACGCAAAACCTCTTCATCCA
The DNA here is from genome assembly GCA_015232405.1 of Magnetococcales bacterium. Classification (GTDB taxonomy): domain Bacteria; phylum Pseudomonadota; class Magnetococcia; order Magnetococcales; family JADFYX01. The sequence goes on from JADFZS010000032.1 coordinate 11,662, forward strand.
GAGAGTTGACACGTGTGTCGCAACTCCAGATAAAATTGATACCTCTTTTTACAATCTGTTGGCAAATTTGTATGGTTCTTTTGCGTATTGCGGTAAAAGTATCATCTTTTATAGCCAGTGATTTTATCTGGTTTTTATTAACAATATTATCCAGCTGTTGTAATACATGTTCGGCTGAGTTCATTTTCAGCTTGCTGCCCCACTGAATTTCACTGCCACAAAAGGTGCAGCGAAATGGACAGCCACGGCTTGTTATCAAAAGATGCAGTGAGAAATAATCATGGGGAGAGGCCAGTTTATCAAGGTCATCAATACGGTTGCGAAAGGTGGCGATTTGTACCCGGTTTTGTTCATCACGCCATGCTGTACCAGCTATACCTTCTATGGGTTTGTTAGACTCCATATTCTCAACTATATTGAGAAAAGTATCCTCACCTTCACCAATTACCACAGTGTCAACAGCTTTGAAATGTTGCAATGTCTCTTTGGGCAAGGCAGTTGCGTGGGTTCCTCCAGCCACAATATGGGCGTTGGGCTTTAGTTTGCGAATTAATGTGGTTATGGCTGCCACACCACGCAGGTTATGGGTCATGCAGGTCAAACCCACCAGATCAAAATCAATGGAACCTATTAATTGTTCCACATTTTGCCATGTAAAGTCTGAAATATTACTGATTAAAACTTTTCGTTTTGATGCCAATAGTTGGGCTGCGATGGATAACAGTCCATATGTTGTGGAGGTGGCATCAAGGGAGATATCTTCCGCTCTTCTTGTTGGATCTCCCCCCTGACTTGTGGGAAAAGGCTCTTGACCTGGTGAGGGAATTTTCCAGTTTGGTGGCTGTAAAAGTAAAATCCTGAGTTTATCTGATCCTAAGCCAGCCCTGTTATCCTTGGCAAACTCTTTTAACATGGACTCATAACAGTATGGTGATTTGGGAAGGCTCTTATGCATTGGGGCTATTTGGTATTTAGTTAAAAGCTCTTCTGCTTGATTTTCCTTGTAGGATTTATCTGATTTATGGTCCTTGGGTATTGTTACCTCACTATCTATTCCATACTGCTTTAGCAGAGACTCACCCAGATTTCTCAGGTCTGTGGGAAATTCCCGGTTTGTTAGCACAGCTTTTCGCAGCCAGACAAAGGCCTCATCCGGTTTTCCTGAATCTTGTAGAGCTACCCCTAAATTGCTGTAGGCCTCTATGTTATCTGGATTTATGGAGATGACTTTTTTGTAGCAGTTAACAGCAACGTTAAGATTGCCACATAGCTGCATGACAAAGCCAAGGTTGTAGATAGCTTGTAGATGGTTGGCATCAATGGCAATAGCTTGTTGATAACTTATTGATGCCTCATCCAATCTGCCTTGGTTTTGCAAAGCCACACCGAGGTTACAGTGAGCATCTGCATAGTTTGGTTTGATAGCAACAGCTTTTTTTAAACTATCGATAGCCTGTTCTATATTTCCACAATGTTGCAACACAACTCCAAGGTTTGAAAGAGCCTGGGCAAAATTTGGTTTAATTACTATGGCTTTTTGGTAGTTGAAAATAGCCTCATCAAACTTACCAGTATTAAAAAAGGTCAACCCTTTTTGCAAAAGTTCATCGGCATCTGATTGTTGGGTTGCTATATCCAAAAAAATATTTAAACAGGTGGTAATTTCACTGTTGTCAGGCTCCAAACCATGGGCAGTTTTTAGGGATTGCACAGCTTTGTTGATATCCCCTAACTGCTGCTGGGAAATGCCGATATTGTGATGTAATAAAGCTCTGTTATTATCTAGTTCTAGGGCTGTTTTAAACTGCTTGACTGCTAAATCATGACGGTTGATTTTTTGGGCGATAACCCCAAGCAGGTTTATACTATCTATATGGTTGGGTACAGCTTGGATAATAGCTGTGCATAGTTTGTCGGCCTCTGTGTAGCGTTGCCCATAAAAATGATCCACAGCTCTACTGTAAGCAACGTCAACTGTTAGTGCTGGCTTATCATTATCTTGGGGTATCTCTTGCCTATTCATAACCTACACATAGCCTGTACAGCCATTGTAAAATAAAAAAACATTCAAACCACCACTTTTTCATTGCACCATTTAACCCACACTTCTCGTAACGCTCTGGTAACATTGTTGGAGAACTGTTTGTGGTTGCAAAGGGGGGAGTTTGCTACCCTTTCTCGCAGCCCAGCCCTGATGGAGTTTAATTTATCCGGGTTTGAAATAAGATCTACTGCCAGCTCAACATACTCATTGAGACTGTTGGTAATTAACTTTTCTAGTCCAAGGCTACTAAAAAAGCTTGTGCTATGTCGACTTGCAAATGTCTCCCCACGGGTGGTGACAACGGGAACTCCCATCCATAGTGCCTCCAAGGTTGTCAACCCACCAGAGTAGGGCTGGGTGTCCAGGGCAAGGGTAATAGAGTTGTATCTGGAGAGTATCTGCTCATGGGGTTTGCTACCCTCAATAAATATTCTGTCGCTGTTTATCCCAGCACTGCTAAAATGGTCAGTTATTCTCTTTATATTAGAAGGGCTATCCATACCTCTGTAAATAAGCAATAGGTCTGTATTGGGACATTGGAGCATTATTTTTGACCAAACCTGCAAAATCTCTTCATTTATCTTGGCTGTGTTACCAAAATTACCCAACAAAATACGGTCTGAATGTTTTTTAGCAATATCAGGAGCATATGTTGGTGGGGTATAACAGAGCCAGGAGTCAGGTAACCTTATAATGTTCTCAGTATAATAGCTCTCTTCATTTTTTGTTATGGAGTGGCTATCGCCTATTAACCAATCGATAGTTGGTAGCCCGGTTGTGCTAACATAGCCAGCCCAGCTAATCTGGACTGGAGCTGGTTTTGCTACAAAAACTGGTAGTCTGTTGTGGGCGGTATGACCGGATAAATCTACTAGAATATCTATCCCATCATCATAAATCCGCTTGGCAACTTGAATGTCATCCATATTTAGAATAGAAACCCAGCCCTTTATATAACTCTGTAACAGCAATGAAATGTTGTCTGGTTTGTTGTTGGCATAGCAGGTGATCTCTAGCTCATTTTTTGGGTGGTGTTTGAAAAAGCCCAACATAAAATAGCCAACAGGGTGTTGGAGTAGATCACCTGAAACAAAACCTATCTTTAGTTTGCGATTTTTGGATGTATCATTGTTGTGGTTAAAAATTTGTGTGCTTAAATTTGCCAATAGAGTGTCTGCCCACTCTTTATGGATTTTTAATAGATTTTGCTTTGTCTGTCCTGTGAGATACTGGGACGATAACAATAAATTGCTCTGGGCATCGATAAAAGCCGGGTTAAGTTCAAACGCTTTTTTATAACTGGCAATTGCCTTATCAACCAACCCCAGAGCTTGAAAACCGTTGCCAAGATTACAGTATGCCTGGGCAAAGTCGGGTTTGATGTTGATCGCTTTTTGGCAATATTTTACTGCTAAGTCATTATCTCCAAGCATTATCAACGTATTACCAAGGTTGGAATAGGCCAGGGCATAGTCTGGGTTTATAGCAAAGGCTTTTTCATAATAGCCAACAGCCTCGACAAACCTCCCCTGATTGTGAAAAATAATGCCAAGGTTGGAGTAAGCACCAGCATAGTTGGGGTTTATGGCAATTGCTTTTTTATAACAATCAACAGCTTCATCCAACTTACCTTGCTCTTTTTTTGCTGTTCCAAGATTGTAATAGGCTTCGGAATAATCGGGCTTGATTGCGATTGCCATCTGATAGCTATCAACCGCTAAATCCATCTCTCCTTTGGCTTGCAAAGCAGCACCCAGACAAGATAGAGCTGATACATTGTCGGGTTGTATTTCAAGGCTTTTTTTATAATGTTCTATAGCTCTATCTAACTCACCAGATTGGTAAAATGCCACCCCTTGTTGCAGCAGTTCAGCCACTTTTTGTTGAGGATTTTGCAGTTTAGCTGTTAGGTTTAAACTGTTGTTTATATCTGCCAACAGGCTACTAACTTGGTTATTGGCTGGTTCCAACTCGTGGGCTATTAGTAAAAGATCTTTAGCCTTAAGCAACTGCCCAAGTTTTTTAAGAGATACCGATAAGTTGTAGAACAAATAAGCCTTGCTTTTATCGATGTTTATAGCCTGTTGAAAAAGCTTGACGGCCAACTTGTGACTGTTGATTTTTTGTGCGATTAAGCCCAATAAATTGATTGCACCAATATGGTCAGGCTCTTTTTGAATTATATCAATGCAAAGTTTATCGGTTTCTGAGTAGCGTCCTGCATTGAAATTTTCTTCAGCCAGCAAAAACGCCTCATCTATAGAGAGTTGTGATTGACCAGTTGGTTTTGTAGTTTGTTGTCCAACCATAATCTGCCCATTAACTATTTATAACTATTTTGTACTGCGTTGATACAGTTATTAAATTATTAATTAATAGAATAATTCTTGCCAACTTTTATCTAAATTTTTTTCAAAAAGCTAGTTAGCTACCTCTACTTTCGCACCATACCTTCCAGATTTTACGATAGTTGGCCTCAATTTCTTTGGTATATAGTGGGGAGTTACTAAGAATACAACTGTCCATTTTATTGCGTAAATCATGACGCAGCTCTTTTAAAGCATCGATATCTTGAGAAAATTTAACACCCTTTTCAAGAAAATCATCTTCATATTTAGCTCGCCAATCATCAAGTCCCACTGTGTGCAGTATAGATGCACAGGTTCGTAACCTTGTTTTATGTTCACAAGTCAACAAAGGAACCCCCATCCTTAGGGATTCTAACGCTGTCATACCACTTGTTTGGGGAAAGGGATCAAGCATTATATCAATATATCTGTGGGCTTTTAGATGTTCAATGGGGGCAGATTCCCCCATAAATATCAGGCGATCAGAAGCAATGCCCATATCTTGTAACATTGTTAGCATCTCCTGGGCCGATTCTGGATCATCAAGCTTTCTGCTTTTTATTAGAAGTTTAGAGGTTGGAACCAGTCTTAATAACTCACTCCACAACGAATAGACCGCCGGGTTGTTTTTTTCCAGACGATTAAATGCACCGAAGGTTATGTAGCCATTTTTACAGGCAGGGGGGTCTTCAACATCAGGAAAAGGAACCTCAAAATTGTAATGGGCCAAACATGATAGATCAATTATCTTTTCGGTATATAAAGGTCTGTCCCACGTAGGGATACCAACAGCATCGGAAAAAATATAGTCAATGGCTTTAATTCCTGTACCAAAAGGATAACCCCAGGCTGAAACCTGAACCGGTGCCGGTTTGTAAGCATAGGCCAATAACCTGCTTCCCTCCATATGCCCAGCAAGATCAACCACAATATCGATACCATCTTTTTTTATCTGCTTGGCCAACTCCTCATCATTTAGCTTTGAAGTTTGCACCCATTTTGTTGACCTCTCTTTTAATTGTTTAGTCAGTTTGTCCTCTTTATCATTGCCAGCATAACAGTATACCTCAAACTGAGTTAAATCCTGGTTCAAGATAACCGGGCCAAACATGTTGCCTGCTGAGTGATATCTAAAATATGACCCTACATATCCTATACGCAATTTTCTGTCAGGATCGGGATCATTTAGAAAAGGTCCCCAAGAGTTTTGTAAAGGTTCGGCAAACTGTTTGTTCCATTTCTGCCGCTCTTCCATAAATAGATTTTGTTTAATATCAGAAAAAATATCAATGCAGTAGATCATGGTGGTGTGGGCATTTAAAATATCAGGGTTGATACTTAACGCTTTTTGAAAGCAACTAATTGCCTCTTCATGGTTATCCTGAGCCTTTAGTATAAAGCCAAGGTTTGAATACGCCTTGGCATAATCGGGGCTGATCGCAATGGCTTTTCTGCAGCTTACAGCGGCATTTTTATAATCTTTATTTTCAAGCTGGGCATTGCCAAGGTTTGATAAAGCTGCAACAAAATTAGGATTAATGGCGAGGGCTTTGTTATAACAGGTGATGGCTTGATCCAATTTATTTTGTTCTTGAAACACAATACCAAGGTTGGAATAAGCCTCTGCATAATTGGGATTAATAGCGATAGCTTTTTGAAAACTGGCAACAGCTTCATCTAATATTTTTAGCTCTTTTAAGGCATTTCCAAGGTTGGAGTAGGCATCAGCATAGTTAGGATCTATAGCCAAAGCCTTTTTACAGCTTTTAACGGCCTCATGAAAATCACCTTTTTTTCGTAAAGCATCACCAAGGTTGGAGTAGGCTTGGGCAAAGTTTGGTTGAATTATGGTAGCTTTTTTAAAACATTCAACAGCTTCATCAAATCTGTTTAGCTCTTGCAATGCTACACCAAGGTTGGAGTAGCCTTGGGCAAAGTCAGGCTTGATTTCAATTGCTTTTTGATAACAGAAAATAGCCTCATCTCGTCTGCCAATAGTCTGTAATGCAACCCCCATATTAGTGAGTGTAGCTATATCCTTGGGGTTTAACTCCAGGTTTTTATTATACCAATGTATAGCCTCACTAAGTTGGCCTGCTCTATGAAATGTGATGGCCTGTTGTAGTGGATTTTGTCTGTTGGCAAAGTTGCTGTTATCTACAGGATTGTCATTACCACCGTTATTTGCTGCATTCATCATTTACCCTTTTTTTTTAAAAAAAGCAGTTTTATTGATATCCAACAGTATCGCACAATAAATAGCCCATAGTAAAAAATCCTGTTAAGCCTAGCTAACGATTATAAAAATAATGACACCATTTCTAGATAAAAATCACATCAACCAGATAGTCTTTACAATAACTGTCACCCCGGAAAGAGCAGCGATAGTAAGAACAGCCAATCTGGTTTTTCCCTTGTCTAGCCATCTAGCCGCAGGTTGAGCAAGAAACAGGCCCGTTACAACAGCAGGTGTAAGATAGAGACCATGTATAAACTCTGTCTCTCCCATACGTCCTATCTGGTTTAGTCCAAACAGGGTTAACAGGCTGCCTGTGAAAAAAAATATGGCTAAGGTTGCACGAAACTTGGGTCCAGCAGCATTTTGATAGAGTAGGGCGACAGGCGGTCCTCCCATGGAGGTGGTAATATTCATGATACCGGACAAAATGCCTGCTGGTATGGTCATAAGGTTGCTATGTTGATTAACTTTTATCCCTCTGGTAGATAGTGCGACTGCTGTTAAGACCAAAAAACCAAATAGCAGTGATAGTGTGTTATGAGCAAGGGTAAGCATAAAAAAAGCACCAATTGTTAAACCTGGCAAAAACCCGATAAACAGCCAGACTAAATTTTGCAGATCAGCCGCTTTTCTTTCTCTTATTGCCATGGTTAGAGAGAGCAGAAGACCAGCAAAGGTGATGGGGCCAGGGACTAGTTCTGGCTGTAACAACATGAGAATAGGTGCTGCCACCAAGGCAAAGCCAAAGCCCACAGCACCTTGAATGACAGTGCCACACAACACGGCAAATAAAACAGCAAGATAATCCAAGGAAATAACCAGTACTACAGAGTTGAATGTTGAAAAAATAGATAAATATTTATTGTTTATGATTTAAAATCAATCTACTCATCATAAATCTTGTTCTAAAAATCCAATTGCTGCGGTTGTAACATCTTTGATAACCCTGTCCCACCCTTCATCTGGCTTTTGACGAAAAATACGAGTGGTTTGATACCATAAAGAGCGGTCCCCTTCCATCATCCAATACCATATAGGGGGTGGCCCCAGCATTAACAGGGAAGGTACTCCCAACCCTCCCGCCATATGGGATGTTGAGTTTGATATTGTAATTACCAAATCCATTGCTGCGGTCTGGGCAGCAAAGCTGTCTAGGTCTTGCATCTGATCAATGGTATCATCGTGGATTATATTCAATCCTGTTTGCTTGCTAAACTCACTACGTTCATCGCTGGTATCTCCATATTGCAGATCAACAAAAATAGTATTTGGTATTTTAAACAGTGATTGCAACTGCATTAACTTTATAGATTTTTTTTGACTACAACTGGGATTTTTGCTGTACCAAGCCAAGCCAATCAACTTCACATCTCTATTTTGCTTGTAGCGATTTCGTAATTTCTCTGTTTTTTCTTGGTCTGCTACAAGATGAAACGGTTGTGCCGGAAATGAGCCAATATCTTTGCGTAATTGTGAACAAAGATCACCAAAAGGGATTATATAATCATACTGGCTTAGTTGGCTGTGATATATGGCTGGATCACCTCTTGGTGTGCATCTAATGGATGGAAACGACCTTAAGAATATGGGAGCCAAACGGTTGTCACACTCCACAACAATGTTAGCACCTTTATTTATTAATTCTGGTAACATACTTGAAAAAATAATATTTTCACCAATACCTTGCTCTGACCAAACTAACATATTTTTACCTGATAGGGGTTCACCTTGCCAGAGAGCTGTTTTTTGTTGTAAATAGCGTTTAGCCTCAAATTGATCGGTTTGCCAGCGCCATTTAAAATTTTGTAAACCCTCCTTGAAATTACCTGTCAACAGTTGGGCCAAGCTTAGATTATAGTGGGTTTTGGCGTTGTCTGGTTGGATGGTAATTGCCTTTTTATACTTGATAATAGCTTCATCCAGCTTGCACTGTTCAAGAAAGTTGGCTCCTAGGTTGCTGTATGATTCAGCATAATCCGGTTTAATTGATATTGCTCTGTTATAACAACTGCTTGCCTCTTTATATCTGCCAGTTTCTTTGTAGATGTTGCCAAGATTATTATGAGCATCGACATAATTGGGATCAATGGTGATAGATCGTTGATAACTTGCAATTGCCCCAGCAAATTGTTTCTGCTCTTTTAAAGCGTTACCAAGGTTATAATGGGCCAGGGCATAATTATCATCAATAACAAGGGCCTTTTTATAACTTGCAACCGCTTCTTCAAGCTCTCCTGTAATCTGTTGTATAGAGCCAATACTATTATAAGCGGCTGCATAATTTGGGTTTATTGTTAATGTTTGTTTAAAATATGCAATGGCACTAGCAAATTCACCTAGCTCTTTTAGGCTGTTTCCCAGGTTGTAGTGGGCTTCAAGGTGGTCATGTTTTATTGTTAACAGCTTGCGATAGCATGCTACCGATTCTTTGATTTTTCCTTGGTTATAAAGGGTGATTCCTAGGTTGTTGTGTGATTCATAAATAGCAGGGTTAATATCAATAGCCTTTTGATAACAAGAAGCAGCTAAGTCATATTCCCCTTTTTGACCATAGGTAACTCCAAGGTTATGGTGGGCTTGGGCATAGTCTGCTTTATATAAAATTGCTTTTTTAAAGCTGACAATGGCTTCATCTAGTCTACCTTTTACCTGTAAAGCCAACCCCAAGTTAGATAGGGCAACAACATTTTCAGGTTGTAGGGAGATACTCTTTTGATAATAAGCAATGGCTTCATCAAATAAATTAACCTGATGCAACCTGATACCCTGCTGTAGTAGGTTCTGGGCTTCAGCTAAATTGGCGTTATTATCTGTTGATCCAGAAACATTTTTTTTTAAAAGCTTTTTTTGCCGTCTTCTAATGGCTCTGTTCATTTAAACCTTCTTTACTTCAAACTAATTAGTAGATACAGCTAATTTTGGCAAATCAAATGCTTGTGGTTGAAATGGCTGCTGTTTGTCACCCAATGATAGGAGTAGATTATTGTGAACAAATAACTTGAGCTTTACTTTGCTGGTAATTTTTTTTTGGCTTTTTTATAGGCCTCAAATCTTTTGATATTCTCTGTTATCAACGGCAGTATAGTAATTTTAAATCAAAAATATACAGTCAAAAGCAAAACCTTGGGCGGCCTTGCAGGCTCCCAAACCCCCACGCTATTTAAATGTAAAGACTAAAAAACAAAGGCAAAACCTTGGGCGTTGCCCAGACCCAGCAGGAAGATAATCCCCCTGCACCCCTAATAATAAAAATACTTTTTTTGTCCAGATTTGGTTTGAATTTAATATAAAATCGGTTTTGTGGCCTTATCCAAATAGTTTGCAACTGATTTTGCATCACCACGATATGCTGCGATACATGCTAAATAGTTTAGCCAAACATCAACTATTCCTTTGTTATTGGCATCGACATTGTCTATACAATATTAAAATGGACATCCACATGATCAGGGTTTATAGCCAAAGCTTTTTTATAGCTGATGGTTGCTTCATCAAATCTGCTCTGTTTGTGTAAAATGGCCCCATGGTTAAACTCTAACGGCAGTTTGTAAGCCTCATCAACTGTTAACTGTTGTTGACCATCCATTTTTTTGCGGTCTCACTTACCCAATTCACCATGTATATATAAGCTGCTTAGTTGCTTGTGCGTTTAAAAAAGCTTGTTATTTAGCTCTTGCTTCACTCTATCAATAACATCATCCCAATCTCCCAACTTTTTTTGTCTGAAGATGGTAATGGAAGGATACCATGGTGAGTTCTCTCCTTCCACCATCCAATACCACAAAGGGGTAACTCCCAACATTAAAAATGTAGGTATTCCCAAAGCCCCCGCCATATGTGCGGTTGTGTTTGAAATTGTAATAATTAAATCCATGGCAGCAACCTGGGCTGCAAAGCCATCAAGGTCTGTTAGTTGATCCACTGATTTGTCTTGAACTATTTTAACTCCACACTCTTTAGCTGACTTGTTTATCTCTCTGGTGGTGTCACCATACTGTAAATTTACAAATTGAACCCCAGGGGTTTTAAGTAGGGGGTATAGCAGTTGTAGATCAACCGATTTTTTAGTTAAAAAGTCAGCGCTTTTATTGCTGTGCCATGAGATACCCACAATAAAACTATCTTTTTTGCTTTTGTAACTGTGTAAAAAAATATTTTTCTGGTTTTCGTTGGCTTTGAGATAGCCTTTTCTTAAGGGAAAGGAGCTTTTTTTATGGCGTAGGTATAAACCCATGTTACCAAAAGGGGCTGTATAGTCAAAATCTGAGCTATTATTTAAAGCCCTGGATTTTGTTTGACATTTGATATTTTTAAAAGAGCGATTGTAAAGGGGGATAAGACGTTTATCACACTCGATGGTAATATCAGCACCTTGGGCAATTAAATCCGGTAGCATACTGGAAAAAAGTATACTCTCACCAACCCCTTGCTCCTCCCAAAGCAGTATTTTTTTGTTTTCAACAGCCTCCCCTCGCCATAGTTTATTTTTATTTTTATTGTAACGTTGGCTATCAAATTGGGATAGCTGCCATCGCCAGATATAATTTTTAAAACCGTTAAAAAAATCACCGTTCAATAACTGAACCAGGCTTAAATTACAGTGGGCTTTAGCATATGATGGATCGATGGTAATGACGTGGTTGAAACTTGTAATTGCTGCATTAAGCTTACCTAGAGCCTGCAATGTAGCACCAATGTTACAGTGGGCCTCAACATTATTGGGTTCTAACAAAATAGCCTTTTGGTAGCTGCTGACAGCATCATCCAATCTGTTTTGTTGGTGCAGTATATCACCAATATTGATGTAGCTATCAACATAGTTGGGATCAATATTAATGGCTTGTTGATTATAATGTATCCCTTTGTCAAGCTCCCCTAGCTGTTGATAGACAAAGCCAAGGTTGCTATATCCTTGTAAACTATTGGGATTTAATTCTATGGCTTTTTTAAAACACTCAATCCCTTTTTGCCAGTTTTTTTGCTCCTTATAAATCACCCCAAGATTATGGTAGGCATCGGCAAAATTGGGGTCTAATGTAATGGCTTTTTTCTGACTGGTAATTGCCTTGCTAAACTCCCCTTGTGTTTTATAGGCATTGCCAAGGTTGCTGTGTACCAATGGGTTGTTGGGGTTTAAAGATATCGCCTTTTGGTAGCTTTTTACAGCGGCAATGGGTTTTTGCAATTTTAGCTGGGCATTGCCAAGGTTGATATAGGCATTGGTGTAGTTTGGGTTTAAAGATATTGTGCTGTTGTAGCTTGTTGCTGCTTTATGGTGCTCTTCTTGGGCTTGATAGGCAACCCCAAGGTTGTAGTGGGCATCGGCTAGTTTAGGGTCGATAATAATGGCTTTTTGCAGATAAGCAACTGCATCATCAAGCTTGCCTTGCTCCGTAAGGGCGCAACCAAGGCTACTGTGGGCTTCGGCATTTTTGGCGTTTATGGCAATAGCCTTTTTTTGCACAGAAATAACCTCAGCAATTCTGCCAAGCTGATATAGTGATGTTCCTAAATTATAGTGTAACCAATCTTGTGAATCATCGATAATTATAGCCCGGTTAAATTGTTCAACTGCCAAATCGTGACGGTTGATTCTTTGGGCTATAACACCAATTAAATTAATTGCATGGATATGGCTGGGTACAGTTTGCAAAATCAGAGTACAGAGCTTATCAGCCTCTGCGAATTGTGAGGCATTAAAACATTTGATAGCTTTTGTATAAGCTGAATCAACAGTTAATTGGGGCTGTTTTTTCGCCATTGGTTGTTTTGTCTTTACGCATTAAAAAATGATCTTTTTATCCGCTTGCAGGCTTATCTAACATGTTTTTAACTCCATCTGTCACCTGGGCAATCACATCTGACCAATCCGTAAGGTTTTTTTGCCGACAAATTTTAACAGAAGAGTACCAGATTGAATAATCACGCTCCAACATCCAATACCAAATTGGTGTTACTCCTAGCATCAGCAAGGTTGGTACTCCCAATGCTCCAGCCATATGGGCTGCGGTGTTGGATATGGTAACAACCATATCCATAGCTGCTATTTGGGCGGCAAAACCATCAAGATCCGCCATCTGGTCAACCTCGCTGTCGTCTATAACATCAATTCCACTGTGTTGCCTAAGCTCTGCTCTCTCTTGAGTGGTATCCCCATATTGCAGGTTTACAAAGGTAACTCCTGGTATTTCCAGGATAGGCATAAGATCTCTTAGTTTAATAGATTTGTATTTATATTTTAGGCTATTACTGCGCCATGACAGACCGATAACATATTTATTACCATTTGCAAGATAGCGGCTACGGATGGATTCTGCCCGTTTTATATCGTGGACTAACCAAGATGGTTGCTTGGGAAAATAGCTTATATCTTTTCGTAACCAACACCCCAAATCACCCAATGGAATTATATAATCATACTTGGGGGTTTGCTCCTCTTGGCTCTGCTCTTTTTGGGGTGTTATACAGGTTATGGAAGGGTATGTTCTTTTAAATAGAGGTATGAGACGTGGATCAAACTCAACAAAAACTTTTGCCCCCAGCTTAAATAAGTCTGGCAGCATACTGGAAAACAGAATATTTTCGCCAACACCCTGTTCAGTCCATAACATAAGCTTTTTATTTTTAAGTGACTCACCTTGCCAGAGATATTTTTCATATTTTAAATAGCGTTCAGAATTAACTTGGTCGGTCTTCCAACGCCATTTACTTTTTATCCAGCCATTTGCAAAGTCACCTTTTAACAGTTGGGTTAAGCTTAAGTTGTTATGGGCATCTGCATAGCCTGGGTCTAATGCGATAGCCTTTTCAAAACAGGTTGCAGCCTGGGATAATTTGCCTTGGTCAAATAGAGCGTTGCCAAGGTTGTTCATGGCATCTCTATGTTTAGGATCAATAGCCAGAACTTTTTTGTAGCAATCTATAACCTCATCAAGAGTTCCATGATTTTGCAGGGTATAGCCAAGATTATAGTGAGCAGACACATAATCGGGGTTAAGGGTGATGACTCTTTTGTAGCTTGCGACAGCATCTGCCAGTTTGCCTTGCTCTCTTTGAGCATTGCCAAGGTTGTAGTGGGCTTGTAGATATTGGGGGGCTAAGGCGATTGCCTTGTTATAACAGATTATGGCTTCATCAACTTTACCAACACTTTGCAGTGCAAAACCCAAGTTGGAAAGAGCCGAAATATTGTTTGGTTTTATTGCCAGGCAATCTGATAAACACTTTATTGCTTTTACATACTGTTTGGAAAGAAGCAGTGATGTACCCTGTTGCAGAGCTTTTTTTGCTTTTAGGTAGTTTTCACTATTTATGTTGTCTTGGCAAGAATTGTCTTGAATGCTGTTTTGCTCATCCATGGTTACTCTCTTAACAATCCTTTTTATTATCCATAAGTTATTTTGTGTTTAGTTTGTTGTTGACAACATAGTAGGTCAGTTCAGCATTGTTCTTCAAGTTCATTTTATTAAGTATTCTGGTTCGGTAGGTGCTCACAGTCCGGGAACTTAAATTTAATATCTCGGCAATATTGCCAACAGACTTTCCAGAACCTATTAAACGTAAAACTGTGAACTCTCTATCAGAAAGTGTGCTATGTGCTTGATTATCAGGTTCATTTTTCCAATCATTGAGAATAAGGTCCGTGGTGATGGAGTTGAGATATTTTCTGCCGGTTTTAACATGGCAGATTGCTTTGATAAGCTCCTTGGAAGAGCTATCTTTTGTTATATAACCGTTAGCACCTGATTTAATAAAACGGGGAGCCATGGGGTGTTCGCTGTGCATGGTAAAAATCAGCACAGGTAGAGTAGGGTTGATCATACGGATTATTTTTAATACTTCCAAGCCATCCTTATCTGGCAGTTCTATATCCAGAAGTACAACATCAGCTTTGTTCTTTTTCAACCATTTAATGGCAGATTCACTGCTGTCAGCCTCACCAATAAAATTGATTTTATTGGAGCCTTGAAATATTTTTTTAATACCCTCTCTAACAACTGAATGATCATCAACAACAAATACATCAATCATGGCTCAATTGGCCTATCATTAAGGGTTGATTCAGGTATAGTCAATGTAACTATAGTCCCTCCACCATTACGTAGAGATATATCCACACTACCTCCCAGCAAAATAGCACGCTCCCGCATACCTTGCACTCCCAATGTATTGCCATTTTTAATAGCGTACAGTGGAAATCCTATTCCATTATCTGATATTTGCAAGATAATATCGTCAGATTTTTTATAAAACTTAATAAACACCTTGCTAGCCTGAGCATGTCTAGCAACATTGGTTATTGTCTCTTGCACAATGCGATAGACAAAAATCTCTTTGCTCTCCGGAAAACGTGGTATCTCCTCATCTATATCAAAATGGCAAGAAAAATGGTTTTCATATTGTTGTGCTTCAAGCTCCAGAGCAGCAATAAGTCCAAATTGATCCAGTATCTTGGGGCGTAAATTCCGTGATATGTTTCTAATGGTCTGTATGCCTTGTTTTGTAAGGGTCATAATCTGATTTGACGCTTCAACCAGAGCTTTGCCCTCTAAAATATTGTTCTGCTGCATAAGGTCAGATTCCATCAATATCCTTGTGAGTATACCACCCAACTCATCATGCATTTCATAGGCGATTCTTTTTAACTCTCTCTCTTTGATTGTCTGTTCCCGTTGGGTAAGGCGACGCAGTTGCTTTTGTGATTGCCGCAGGAACTCTTCAGTGTTTCGGCTATCATTGAGAATTTTGGCATTGGTCAGGGATATGGCTGCCTGCACTCCAATTAGATCAGTAACTTTTACCAAATTTTCTGAAAATGCTGAAGAAGAGAGATTGTTTTCCAGATATATAGCTCCTATACAGCTATTTTGATATATCATGGGTACACATAATACAGATATTGGTTTTTTGTTCTTCACATAATATGTGTTCATGAAACGGTGGCTGACTCTGGCATCTTTTAACACACAGTTGTTACCTGTGCGAAGTACAAGTTGCACAATTTCTACTGGAGCGATAAGAGAGTTGTTGCCTTGAAGAACGGGTGCTTCTTCCAATTTAAATAGCTGGAAGGTGTTGTCTGTTCTGCCTGAAATAACTACATGGGGTAACTCTTCTTGCATTAGAACAAGGCAGCCCTGTTGAGCACCTGTGTTTTGGATTAAAATTTTCATCAGCCGTTCTAAAAGAAGGTTTAATTCAACCTCCTGGGAGAGGGCCTGATAGGTTTTTAATATGCTTTGGGAGTCAAAAAAATCACCACTATTGCCCTGTATACTGCTAAAATTATAGCCATCTTGGGAGTTATGTTGGGAGTGCATACGTAAAGATGGATATCTTTCTATAATCTCTTTGACCAGTGCTTTTGCTCCCCATTTTTCATAAGCGTTGAGGGCATGTAGTAGATAGAACTCCCACATTGATGTTTTATAATCTTCTTTAAAAAATTTTCCTGCCAACTCATAAGCTAAAGCCTCTTCATGGATAAAGCCATATTTTCGTGCCTCAGCAATGGAGAGGTCAAAATGTTTTAAAGCCTGGTGTGGTTTATTTGAGGCTCGGGCAAATTCTGCTTTTGCCAGATGATATTTATTGCTGAAATTCATCGGGCAGAGATCTGCCCAAAATTTCAGCTTTTTACAGTTTTTACGAGCTTTTTGCATTATCTGCATACGTTTAATGTATGGCTTTTCTAGATTTTGTGGCGTTAGCAGTGATAAGGTTTCGTAGAGTAAAAAAATAGATTGATCAAAAGTACCAAGAGCTGCATCCATATATTCTCTAGCTTTAACACCATAAGTCTCAGCTTCACTATACTTTTGAAATAGATAACACAGTATCAACTTGTGTAGATAATAGGTGAAAATAGCAGTCCATTGATTCTCTTCAAAATAGCTGTTTAGTGAGACATTTTCATCACACCTTTCCCCAACCAGAAACTCTTTTCCTCCGTTTTCATCCATTAGATTAAGAACAGTCTGATGAGATATAATGATATAATTGTGGATATGTTTTTGTTTTAGCTGATCGATAACAGCACAATATCGATCCATTTCGCTGTTCACTTTGTTCAATGGAGTCCCCAAAAACCATGTGTGCTCAAGGTAGATAAGCAGTGAGTATGTAGAATACTCCAGATCTCCAGACTCCAATCCTATGCGGTAACCATCTAGTAATGTGGAAAGAGAGCTATGTAAATGCTCTTTCCAATGTTGTACCAGAAGCCCACCAATAAGGATGGTTTTGGCTTTGAATTGAGTTGACTTGTATTTGTTCTGAATTTTTAGTGCCGTTTGATAGAGTCGGTAACCCTCTTCAATTTTGTCGAATATGCCGCAAAGTACAAATGCGTACGAGCCATAAGCAACCGGGGACATTTCACTGTTGCCATGCTTTATGGATAACTCAATCTGTTTGAAAGAGAGTAGGGGGACCAAGTTTGGAGTAGCAAAATAGGCTGGGGAATAGAGTTTGGAGATCAAGCGCATGGTTGCCAGGATTATTGGATCGCTCATCTGGGGTAAAGCTAGTAGTTTTTGTGGTGTCCATC
Source organism: Magnetococcales bacterium (assembly GCA_015232405.1). Lineage (GTDB taxonomy): Bacteria > Pseudomonadota > Magnetococcia > Magnetococcales > JADFYX01. The sequence continues at coordinate 28,842 of JADFZS010000032.1, forward strand.
CTCTTAAAATATGTCTTATTTTTCCGTAACCAGCTAAAATATGGTATGTTTTTGGGGCTGAAGGTAAATTTATACCTAACGATCCTAAAGCGTCAAGACCCATTAAAATAGCCTTGAGTTGCTGTTTCTGGGCCATTAATGCCTGAATTTTTATCTCATAAATACGTAGTCTATCGAGCTTGTCCGGGTTGCTGGTAAGTACTTTTGCCGCCAGTTGCTCCATTTTGTTGAAGTCAGTTGTTAGATATGCTGCTTCAGCAGCTGCTATGTGTAACTCCATTGTCAGTGTTCGATCACTGCTCCAATCACTATCTGACAACATATTTAAACCAGAGGAGAAAAACGACATTGCAATTTCAAACGCTGCCGATTTTTGAACATATAGTCCTGCACGTAAGTTAAACTGTGCTAACTCTCTACGTTCATCACTATCTTCAATTAAGCTAGCACTTAGATTTAAATGGTTGACAATTTCTAAAAAAAGCTCGTCATCTATATCTGAATTTTTGGAATGGTCTCGTAACCTACAACCAATATGTAAGTGGAGCGTCTTTTTTTTGTCCGGTTCAATAAGAGTGTAAGCGGTCTGTTGTACCCGGTCATGGGCAAAACGGAATGATGAGTTCACTGTATCGGTGATACAGGCCAGACGATATTGATTGTCCAGTGGGACAATCAACTCCTGGCTTACACTTTTTGCCAAAGTAAGGGCGACCTGAATATGGGGAATTTCTGTTAATATTACCAAGGTGAAAATATCAAAACTGTTACCCATACATGCAGCATAGCTTAATATTTTTCGTGAGTTTGTATTAAGGTTAAGAATCTCTTTTGATAGAATATCCACAACATTTTTTGTGATATTCTCCTTCTCAATGGTCCCCATGTCCCACTGCCAGCGGTTTTCTTGTAAATAGATCAGCTTTTGTTCATGGAGAGTTCGCAAAAAACGGTTTAAAAAAAATGGATTTCCGTGGGTCTTCTTTGTGCATAGTTCTGCCAAACTAAGGCTCTCTTCTGGCATTGAGCGAAAACTATCGACAATCAACTGGTTTACATCACTCTCTTGCAGAGGTTTTAGTTCAATAGAGACTGTATTGATACCGCTATTTGCAATATTTTCAATTGTTATTATAGCGGGGTGGATGTTGTTCACCTCATTATTCCTATACGAGACAATGAGCAGCATATGGTTGAGAGATGAAGATAAAAATAGGGATTCTAGTAGTTGTAGTGTTGATATGTCTGCCCATTGCAAGTCGTCCAAGAAAAGGACTAATGGGCTATTTTCCTCGGCAAAAAGGGAGAGAAAATTGATGAAAGCCCTGTGTAACCTGTTTTTAGTCTCATTAGGTGGTAGGTTGGTTAATGGGGGTTGTGCACCAACTATTACCTCCAATTCTGAAATAATATCAGCAATTACAGCACCATTATTTTCCATGCGCGCATGGAATTTTGTCTGCCAATCTTGCACTGTTTTCTCATCTTTGGCAGATAGCTCCATAAGTAAACTGTGAAAAATCTGAATAATTGGGGCGTACATTACGTTTCTGTTTAATTGATCAAACTTACCCCTGGCAAATTTACCTCTTTTTTCCCCAATACGCAGCTGAGCCTCTTGCACCAACATGCTTTTGCCAATACCTGCATACCCTTTGACTATCAATAAACCAAGATCGCCTTTAATGGTGTTTTCAAAGGTGTCCAGAACCACCTGTATCTCATCTTTACGTCCATATATTTTGGATGAGAGACGAAAATGAGTTGGTATATCGTTACTACCCAGTGGAAAAGAGTGGATTTTCTTCTCATCTTTCCAGAGTATTTCTGCGGTTTTAAGATCATATTCCAAACCTATAGCCGATTGATATCGCTCATTGGGGTCTTTCTCCAGAAGTTTCATGATAATTTGCGATATTGCTATTGGTAGCTGTTGGTTATCATGGTGTGGAGGTCTTGGTAACTTGGCAATATGATGCCAAGCCAAGTCAAGATGATCCAGTGTGGTAAATGGTAGTCTGCCTGTTAATAGCTGATAAAAGGTAGCACCCAATGAGTAGAGATCAGATCTGCTATCAACAGGACGGTTCATTCTTCCTGTCTGTTCAGGTGATATGTAAGGAAGTGTGCCCTCCAAAGAGTTTAGATTTTGGTTTTCAACCTCTTTGTCAACAAAGTTACTTGAGAGACCAAAATCTATAATTTTCAATTGGTTTGTCTCACCATTCCAAATGATATTGGAAGGGTTGATATCCTTGTGGATTACCCCTTGGTCATGAATATCAGCTAAAGCTCGAACCATCTTAAGGGCCAAGACAAAAAAATCATCCAGGCTGATGGACTGGTTGGGGTATATGATATCTAAGGATCTTCCGCCAATATCCTCCATTAAAAAAGCGAGGCTATTGTTGTACGGTTTTATAGTTGTCGCTTGAATTACCCAATCGGTCTTCAAGCGTTTGATTAAATCGAACTCACGTTGAAAGTCAGCCAGCTCAGTTGGGGTAGGGTATGGTTTTTTTAGGATTTTCTGAATACGGAACTGACCATCAGGAACCCTCACTCTCTGAATGAGGGTTCTCTCACTTTCATATAGACAGGTCAATGGCGTAAGTTGATCCATAACAGGAAAATCACATTTTTGCTAATCTTTGTAGTATATTAATTAGGCAAAAAACTCTTGTATTTTCCAATGACTACGCCATAAACAAAAAGCTCGCTTTCAACCAGCTCCAGGGGATAACGTGGATTCAATGGTTTTAAATATTGGTCAGAACACTGAACGATCAACTGTTTAAAAACCGGAGCTGCTCCCTCTTTGGTAGCAACAACAATATAATCATTATGTTTTGCAGTTGATCTTGGGGAGATTAATAGAACCTCTCCCTCTTGGAACTCATTCTCCATTGTGTCGTCTGGAACCTTGGCGGTAAAGACGGTGGAATCCTCTTCACAAAATTCTGGAATCTCAGGCCACTCTACCAAAGGATAGTAGTTCTCCCATGGAAGGGACACATCTAGCTCATCATCAGAGCCGTTCTGATCCCCTTTATTTCCCATCATTTGTGAGCCGGGAAGAACCATTTTTCCCTGCCCTGTTTCAAGCCAGATCGGGTTGACATTACAGCTCATAGCTATTGCTACAGTTCGCCTTGAAGAGTTTGACGCGCCACTCTCCAACTTATAAATGGTTGTTTGGCTAACACAAACATTTTGTGCTAGATCTTTCTGGGTTAGTTTTGCATGTTCACGGGCCAGCTTAACACGGTCACCAAGTTTTTTTCTGTCTTCAGCTTTCACTAGAATCCTCCTGTTTTATGAATGGAATCTCATAAATATAGCCATGAAGTTTGGTGTTCACACTGTTTCATTGGTTATATTTTTTTTGTAAAAAGAAAATAATCACACTTTATCTTCTATAGGTTATAAAAAAAATGTTTTTGTATATCTGTTATGTTTGACCTCAATAAATTTGTCAGGTTCATGTTTCTTCAAGTTTTTTGTTAAAAAAATAGCAAAAAAAGCAATTTGTTTTTAGATGTTACACAGTTGATACAATCAAATCATAGGTGTCTTTACCAACCTTAATAAAATTTTCGTGGTTTTATAAACATCATAAATAACATTGATAGATTCTTAAGATTATATGCTGTAGTCCAAACAATTACAACCTATAGTGCAGACTTGTAATAATTATTACATTTTGACTTATGGTAATTTGTTTGCAAATCAATTATCTATCATATCAACAAGGTTGTTTGAGGGTATAATTGACAGTGATAATGGGGATTAAGAAGATGAATATGGACGAGCAAAAAATTGAGGAGGTTGCAAGAGTTATCTGTAGAGAAGAGACTCAAACTTCGATTGTCGAGATTGCAGGTTCATTGGATGGTGCTTTTGCCACATCTGATCATGAACAGATTCTCGATCATATCGTTGATAGAGCATGGCCAGAGTATGTAGATACTGCCCATAAAGTTTTTGAAGCCATCAGTAGGTCAATCTAAATATTCAATCCATTAGTTCAAGTAGTTTTTAAATTCAAAGGGCAACAGAATATAGCGATCTTTTTAAGATAGAAGATCGCTACATTCGGTTGTTCCAAATTTTTGTGGGCTCAAATATAAGTTAAGTTATAAAATGAGTCAAATTATAATTAGCTAACAAAGGGATGCCCTGTGTAAGAGGCAGGCGTAATAAAGAACTGTGCTTGATAATAAATTGTTTGAAAAAGTGAATAAGTGGAATAAGAAGACACTTGATTGGGAGAATCAAGGGATTAACTGTTATTTCAGAACATATAATAATATTGATAATAACTATTTAACAATCGATGGCGACAAAAAACTCTCTTTTTCCTCTTATAGTTATCTTGGATTATTGGGAGATCCACGTATTGCAGAAGCTGCAAAAAAAGCTGTTGATAAATACGGAACCGGTTCCCTTGCTTCACCAGTTCTTGGTGGTTGTTTAGATCTCCATGAGGAGCTATATGAGCAAATAAGAAAATTTACTAATCGTAAAGGAGTTTTTGTTTTTAATACTGGTTATGTCACAAATCTTTCTACTATTTCATCTTTAATTGGTTTGGGTGACTATGTGCTTTTTGATAGAAAAAGCCATGCAAGTGTCGTAGACGGGTGTCAGTTTAACAGGGGAAAAAGTTTTCATTTTAAACATAATGATATGGAAGATCTTGAGAGGCGGCTTAAAAAAATACCAAAAGAGGCGGGTAAGTTGGTTGTCGCAGATTCAGTATTTAGCATGGATGGGGATATCTTTCCATTAATTGAAGCATCGGAAATTTGTAAAAAATATGGTGCGATATTGATGATTGATGAGGCTCATAGTGTTGGAGTTTTGGGTAAAAATGGTAGAGGAATTGAAGAACATTTTAATGCTCCTGGGTTGATTGATATTAAAATGGGTACTTTGAGTAAGACTATCCCGGCTTCTGGGGGTTATATCGCTGGAGATCCAGAGTTAATTGATTTTTTGCGCTATAATGTTCGTGGCAGCCTTTTTAGTGGAGCTCTTACCGCTGGCGTTGTAGCTGCAGCCAAGACCAGTTTTGAAATAGTGCAAAAAGAGGGCGCTCAAAGGGTTGAAAAGTTGAATTCAATAACCAACTATTTTGTTTCTGAGTTGCAGTCCAACGGATTTGATACCGGTGTTACTGTAACACCAATTATTCCTATTATGATCAATGACTTGGATATGGCTCTGCGCATGACAAAATTCTGTTATGATCGTGGTATTTATATTCCACCTGCTCTACATCCAGTTGTTCATCCGGGTAAAGAGCGGCTTCGGGCAACGGTAACAGCTAACCATACTAAAGAACATATTGATGCTGCTGTAAAGATGTTGATAGAAGCGTCAGAGTATGTAGGTTTTGAGCGTGGTAAATAACTTGGAAATATTATAGAACATATTAAAATTATTGCTAGAAATAAAGAGCAGGTGGGGCTTGTTTCTGGATTTTTGCATATATGTTTGCTCAATAGTTCATTTAGTTTTTATCTAGGCTTGTAAATTTATAAGCAAGACCTACCGTTATGCCTTTGTTGCTTATTTGTGTATGTATTCAAGCGTTTAACATAGTGTGTAGGAATTTTTTACCGTTTATGGAACTCTTCTTTAGCTCTGTAGTCTAACCCCCAGCCTTACTTTAACGTTGTTATAGTTGGTATTTCGATGTTTGTAGGTTACGTTATTTTTGTGGCGTAATTTTTGCATCTCTTTTGTCTGATGCAAGGTTTTGACACCATTTTTGTAAAAAAATAGTGATATATTATCCAAAATGTGTGTCAAATATTACTAACTCGTCTAAAAATTGACGAGTAAGCTGCCCCAGTGGGTGGTTATAAGGAGTTATTGATATGGGCGGATGTTGTGTCTCAGGTCTAATTGATGATGCTATGGCTGGTACTGGTAATTTATCTCAACAAAAAGAGATAAAAGGTGTTAGTTTTCCAGAAAAACTCGGTTTAAGCCATCTAGTTGTAACTGGTCCACCAGGAGTAGGAAAATCTACTTTGATGGGAAAAATTGGCGGCTGGCCCCAAGAGGGTTATGTTGATCTATCCATGGATAAATGGTGGCGTTCTCCAGCATTGAGCTATCGCCCACGTGAGGTACATTTAGGCTTTCCCTTTGAGGGGGTTGAAAATGGTCTAGCTGTTTTTGACGATGAGTGGCTTGAAGCTTATAAATCTCTAAAACTCGATTTTGACCGGATAAAAATTCCACCCAATCAAAATTGGTTTCTATCGCCGGATTGGAAATCTCGTTATGTATTTGAATTTCTGCTGCCGCCCCCGAAAAATTTATTGGATATGCGTAAGGAGAGAAAAAGAAGGGGAACCCATCTGGTTGATAAAGAGTTGACCTTGGATCAGGTTAGTTGCCAGGTTGCAATCTATTGGGCTGCTGCTCTCCATTTGCACCGTTCCGGCCTTAACATTTATGTCCGGGAGGGGTATACAGCCAACCTACACTGTTTTCAGGTGCCTCTTTATGAAGGTGTAGAGGCTGCAGGAGATTTGGATAAGCAGTCAATCAACAGTTGGTGTGGATCAAAGCTATTACGAGGTGTCAGCAGAGAGGCTCAGACACACTGATTTAAACCTAGAAACATAGAGAGATAAAAAAGGCAGGGAGTATAATCACTCACTGCCTTTTTTTTTGCTCAATTCATTGTGTGACATTGTTTTTTTATGTGCTTTTTGTCAGCCCTTCTCTTCACCAACAAATATCACCTCCAACTCAGGCCAAACTGCCTGTACTGTTAACAATATCTTGCGCACTGATTGTTCAATTGTTGCTATATCTGCCTCGCCATTTTCCCCTAGCTGTTCTTCATAGTGAGATAGGGTAAGCTCCGTTGCGATACCAGAAAGTGGCCACTCTCCAACATCATCAAGATAACTTTTTGCCAAAGCAAACGCCCAGTATGGAGCGTCTTGCCAATTTTCAAGGTAAGCTGTATTCCGCTCTTTTTGAATGGTAGGGCCGTTCTCAGTTACAATAGCACAGCTCGATTGTGGGGTTTCTACATATGCAGCCAGCCATTCTGGTGGATGGTTTTTTGCCAGAGCAAGCCAATATATTCGACGCTGGGATGGATTTGTCGGTTTGTTGTCCATATATCCTTAATTATTTTTTTGCTATTAATTTTTCGGTAAAGCTTTTGATGTTTTCCAACTCCCGCTCCATCTCTGATACGATCTGCTGGCTATATTTCCAGCTTTTGCTATCTTTTTCTGCTTCGAGATATTCACAAAGGCCAGACATGAAAACAGCACCGATGTTGGCACTTGAACCTCTTAGTTCTTGGGTCTGTTCTGTTAACTCCCCACGATCTTTTTGTGATAGACTTTTTTTGATCTCACCAAGAAGGCTTTCGGTAGAAGATTGATATAGGTCTAAAAACTCCTTTATTACTTGGCTATCTTTACCAAAATTATTGCCAATTCTATCCAGCTCTATGGGGGTTGCCTCTGGTGGTCTTGATTTTAATAGCTCAGCCAATTCCAGTTTTGGTATCCACTCCTCAAGTACCTCGGCAAGTTGTTCTATTTGAATTGGTTTGGTGATAAAGCTATCCATGTCCGCATCTTTAATCTGGCTCTCTTCACCGGGTTCTGTCCCTGCGGTCATAGCTATAATTGGGATGCGAATTCCCTTTTTTTCTTTGCTTCTAATGGATTTGGCTGCTTGAAAACCATCCATAATTGGCATTTTACAGTCCATTAAAATTAATGAGCAGGTTTCCGTAGCTGCCTGAACCGCATCTTTACCGTTGGCGACGATTTGTACTGTATAGCCTAAACGGTTTAGCTGCATCTGTACCATTTTTTGGATAATGGTGTTGTCTTCAGCCAATAATATAGATTTACCGCTCTCTGGTTCTTGGTTGACCTCACCACTTTGTGCGGTAGCTATCTGCTGGGTTTCTGTTAACGATTCCATCTGACTATCTTTGAAAATTGACAGCAGACACTGTTGTAATTTTGGGCCGGAAACCGGGCGGTTTAGATGGGTGACAAAACCTGCTTGCATGGCTTGAGATAGACGTTTTTCATCTCTGGTTCTGGTCAGCAGTACCATGCTTGTGTGTGGCAGGCTATCATCTGTATTGATTTTGTGGGCAAGCTCTATGCTAAGATCCAGCTCTGTTGATGATATCAGAACCAAATCACATGGGTGACCGATCTCTGCCTCATGTCTTAAATATGCTATTGCCTCTTGGGCGTTTTCAACAGCAGTACCTTTCATCCGCCACTCTAGTAGATGGTTTAAGGTGACTGTTTGGCTGAGTTGGTGAGGGTCAACAACCAACGCCTTGATACCTTGTAACAGGCTATTTTTAACAATGGATTTTGATTTGCTATCGCTTTGAGAGGCTCTGGCCAACGGAACTGTAAACCAGAATGTAGAGCCTTTGCCTTTTTTACTGCTAAAGCCGATCTCTCCCCCCATAAGCTCCACCAAACGGCTGGCAATGGACAGCCCTATGCCGGTTCCGCCAAAGCTTCTGCTCCGTGAACCATCCACTTGAGTAAAAGGTTGAAACAGGCGGTGTCTGGCAGATTTGGGTATGCCTATACCTGTATCGGTAACTGAAAAGCGAACAAGTATGCGAGATTTGGATTTTTTCTCCAGTCTGGCACTGATGAAAATACGTCCTTTTTTGGTAAATTTAACCGCATTACCTACCAAGTTAACCAGGGCCTGTCTAATACGAGCAGGGTCGCCACGTAGAGATGAACGAATTTTATCTGATGTGTGATGGTCAATGACCAACCCTTTTTTTTGTGCTTGGGAGCCGAGAAGCTCTGCCACCTCAGCAACCAGTTTGCTTGGGCGAAAGTCTACTGATTGAATATCGAGTTTACCCCCCTCTAACCGGGAAAAGTCAAGAATATCATTAACTACCGTAAGAAGGGCCTGGGCCGACTCACGAGCAGTATTGGACATATCTTTCTGTTCTTTATTTAGCTTTGTGTTGAGCAGAAGATCGGTCATACCAATGACACCATTGATGGGGGTGCGTATTTCATGGCTCATATTTGCCAGAAATTCCGACCGCAGCCGAGATGTCTCAAGGGCGATATCCCCAGCCTGCTTTATCTCTCTTTCTACCTGCTTGCGTTTGATAAGATCCTGAAAAGTGGTGACGCTGTATCTGATTTCACCTTCCTGCATTATTGGGGTGGCGGTAAAAGAAACCGGAATGACATGGCCGTCACGATGGATGAACGCTTCCTCTTTTACATGATATGTCTGCCCGCATTTTATGCTTTTTTGTACCGGGCACTCCGCTGCTGGTATTCTTGTGCCGTGAGGGGTTTGATAGTGTATCTGCTCATGCATGTTCTTGCCAGCCAGCTCCGCCATGGACCAGCCCAGAAGACGCTCCCCTTCGCTGTTGATAAAAACCAAGTTACCATCACTATCCAAAACAAAAATACCCTCTTGAAGATTTTGGGTAAATTGTTCTAAAAATGAGAGGTCAAGACCCGTAACAGGTTTGCTATCGGTTTTATTTTGGTTGGTGTTTTGATCCATAATTGTTGGATGGTATATCTCTTGATATGGTTTTAAATAAAGGTAAAATAAAGTCCACCCATAAGTATCGCATGGTAAGTTGGTTTTAGCAATACATATATCGTCTGTCCTGGTTTAAACTAATTTTGTTACTTAACGCTCGTTAAGGTATGGTATTTTCTTCATGTTTGTCCAGAGATTTTGAAAATCTTGGGGAGGATCTGCCTGAAAAGATAGCGTTTTGCCATTTTTAGGGTGGGAAAAGCCCAGGGTGGCTGCATGTAGAGCTTGGCGTTTAAAGTTAATTAAGGTCTCTCTTATCTCTTCTGGCCAATGTTTTGCTGGTTGGTAACTGCGTCCATACTCTTGATCGCCAAAAATTGGTGTACCGATATGGGCCATGTGTACTCTAATTTGGTGGGTTCGACCTGTCTCCAAACGGCAAGATATCAAAGCAAAAGGGGGGGAGGGGGTTATGACATGATAGTGGGTTACGGCCCTGCGGCCTCTGCTGTTAACAGCCATTTTTGTGCGCTGTTTGGGATGGCGGCCAATTGGTGCATCAATTACCCCTTGGGCTTTTTTGGGAATAGTTTTGGTGATGGCTAGATATTGTCGAGATGCGGTGTGTTCCTCAAACTGCTTTGCCAGACCCTGATGGGTTGTGTCATTTTTTGCAACTACCAATATCCCACTAGTATCTTTATCCAAACGGTGGACAATACCGGGGCGAATTTTACCTCCAATACCTGAAAGTTCATCGCCACAATGGTGAAGTAGAGCATTTACCAATGTTCCACTATTGACCCCAGCCCCAGGATGAACCACCATACCATAAGATTTATTGACCACAATAAGGTCGGAGTCTTCAAAAAGGATTGTCAGAGGGAGCTGTTCTGGAACCACATATGTTGGTTGTGGTTTGGGTATATGTAGGGCGTATTCAACCATGCTGCTGGCTTTTTGGGCGATAGATGTAACTGGTGCCCCATCAATAAACACCAAGCCAGATTTGATTAAACGTTGAATTGCAGCACGGCTTAACTTTGGAGTTACTGTCTCGCAAAGTGCTTTATCCAAGCGAAGACCATCCTTATCCGTGGATAGCTGGACGGTTTTTATTTCTTGGGTTTCATTAATATTTGAACTCATGTTTAGCAATACATCGATTTAGAAGGGCTTAACAAAATGGGAATGCGGTTTGTAAAAATATTTGTGATTGTGAGTGGAATTCTCTTGGTTGTAGGTACTGTAACCTTGTTAACCCAGATATCGAGCCATCTTCCCAGTTTTTCATCATCAAATCCCGAAGATGAACCAATTGACACCCATGTCGCTATACCAGCTGGAGGAACTATTATCACCACCACACCCATTGGAGCATCTGGTGTAGTGGTGACAGTTAAACTAGCTGGGGGTGGGGGACAGCTGCTAATGGTCAATAAAAAAGGCCAGCTTATGCGCAGGGTCCACCTGGAAGAAAAAAGATAGATGATTGCACCCATACCCAACCCAAATATCTTTATAAATTTACTGTTGGCAAATGCAGATCACCTGTTTTAAAAAAAATGGGTTATGCTGTTTTTGCCATGCATATTGTAGCTAAACGAAAAAAATCACTTTCATTAATTGCTGTAAAGGTATAAATAATATAAGGGTTTCTTGACACACATTCCAATTTATTCTTTGTTTCCATAGCCCAGAAAATTGACACTAGGGTCCTTACTAAGCTTCCAATCCATGTTCAGGGGGTCATAGCTCACTCCTGCGAGATCGCGCATTTTTATCCCCACATCTCTTAGGTCACGGTTTAGATCTGCAGGGCGAATAAATTTATCATATTCATGGGTTCCACGGGGTAGCCAACGCAGAATATACTCTGCTCCTACAATAGCATAGAGCCAAGATTTCCATGTTTTGTTAAGGGTGGCAAAAAACAGTTTTCCCCCCGGTTTAACAAGCCCAGAACACTCATTCAGAAAGCCAGGTACATCCGGTACATGTTCCAAAACCTCCATGATCATAACAGCATCAAATGCCTCAGGTTGCTCCTGGGAAAGTTGGCCTGCTGATTGCATTCGGTAATCTACGTCTGACCCGCTGTTTATTTGATGGGCCTTGGCAGTACCGATAATGGTATCGGAACGATCAATGGCTGTAACGTTGGCTCCCTGTTCATAAAGGGCTTCGGATAAAATTCCGCCACCGCAACCAATATCCAGCACTTTCAGGCCGGACAGATCGGCATTTGGTGAGCCGGCAAGATGAGTTTGAATATACTCCATTCGCACAGGATTTATTTCGTGCAGTGGTTTGAACTTACCATCAGTGTCCCACCATTCGTGGGCCATCTGTTCAAATTTGGCTATTTCCGCTTGGTCCACCGTGGACATTGCCTTCTCCAATTATAGTTATGTTTTAAGGTTAATAAAAAAGAGCAGGTTATCATGATCAATCTTAATCCGGTACTAGACAAAGAAGATGTTGTTAACATGACCCCAATTCAACGGCGTAAAGTGCTTAAGGGGATTATTCTTTCAATGGGTGGTTTAATTCTACCCCCATCTTTTGCCCAAGCTGCACGCCTTAACAGAATTACAGATGTCCGTATGTGGACTGCTCCTGACCACACACGAATCGTTTTCGACCTAGAGCGTAACACTCAACACCAATTGTTACAACTCCGCAATCCCAATCGTCTTGTACTTGACTTGATGGATTCTGCTGTCGGTGTGGACCCTGCCACCATGGGTTTTTCCGACGCTGTTGTCAATCGTGTACGTAGCGGTATTCCACGTCCTGGTGTTGTTAGGACTGTATTTGAACTAAAAACAGGCATCCGCCCTCGTTCATTTTTTCTCAAAGCTGCTGGTGGAAAACCATCCCGTTTGGTTATTGACCTTGTGCGTAAAGAGGGTAAATCAAAAACTCCTGGTAATAAACCCGTAGTGCACGAATCTAGCAGCAAACGTCGTGATGCAGTTATTGTAATTGACCCTGGTCATGGTGGTATTGATCCTGGTGCTGTGGGAGCAAACGGTACAAAAGAGAAAGATGTTGCACTGCAGGTTGCAAAACGTTTAGCTCGTAAAATCAATAGTATGGATGGTTTTAAAGCTGAGTTGACACGTAAAGGTGACTATTTTGTCTCTCTGCGTAAACGGGTATCAGTAGCAAGAAAACATCAGGCAGATCTGTTTGTCAGTCTCCATGCCAACGCCTTTAGGTTGCAGTCGGCCCGTGGTACTTCTGTCTATATGTTATCTGAGGGTGGAAAACCATCACCAGACAAAGCCATCCGTCGTTTGGAACAGCGGGAAAACAGCTCTGATCTCATCGGTGGTGTAAAACTCAGCCATGTTTCAGATCCCACAGTTCGGGGTATCTTGATGGATCTTACCCAACGTGACTCTCTGAATCGGGCTTTGGTTTATGGTAAAAATCTACTCGGTGAGCTCAAAACTGTTCCCAGTGTAAATATCCATTTCAAAAAAGTTAAACAGGCTGGTTTTGCTGTGTTGAAGGCTCCTGATATGCCTTCAATTTTAGTAGAGATGGCCTTCTTGACCAATAAAAGAGAGGAGAGGCTGCTGCGTACTGGTTCCCACCAAAACGCCATTGCAACCGCCTTGGCATCAGGAACCAAAAAGTTTATCAAAGCCTCTGGCTTGGTCTGATTAATAATCAAAACTGTAGGAGCAGAGTTGCCCCTACAGTTTTGCTTTTCAACTAGGATGATAACCGCACTTTAACTTTTTGGTGCTACCAGGGTTTCATCATCAAACCATTGTAAAATTTCCCGATAATCTACAACTTTACCAATTACCATAATTGCTGGTGGCTGCATACCCACCGCCTTGATATCTTTGGTGACATTGCCCAGGGTGGTTATCATGGTTTGCTGTCGAGGGGTTGTTGCCCAGCGGATTAAAGCAACAGGGGTATCGGGTGAGCGTCCAGCTGCCACCATTCTTTTTCGCACAGATTCCACATTACGCATTGCCATATACAGAACTATCACCGGGAACGTTCTAGCAACACCTTCCCAATCAATACGTGATGGGTGGACATCTTCAGAGTTGAGATGTTTTGTGTTTGCTGGTGATTCATGCCCTGTTATAAAAGCAAAATTGGCATTGACCGATCTATGGGTGACTGGTATTCCTGCATATGCTGGCCCGGCAATTCCAGAGGTAAGCCCTGGAATAATACGAAATGGCACATTCTCTTGAGCTAAAAGACATGCCTCTTCTCCACCACGACCAAATACAAATGGGTCACCACCCTTTAGCCTGACAACACGGCGGTTCTCTTTACCAAATTTAACCAGTAGGTTGCTGATATCCTCCTGTTTTGTCGAGTGGCCTCCACCTCGTTTGCCAGCAAGAATTTTTTCTGTTTGCTCCGGTATTAGCTCCACAATTTCTTCTGAAACCAATGCATCATAAACAATTACTTCAGCTGCTTTAATTGCCTTTAATGCGCCTATGGTCAAAAGGTCAGGGTCACCGGGGCCAGCCCCTACCAGGATGACCATGCCTTGTGGAAAATTATAATTGTCCAAGGGTTTTTGTTCCATTATTGATTGTCGATAAAGGCATTAACCACACTGCTCCAGCCAGTACCAATATTATGAGAATTGTAACCACCACCTCCCAGAGCCAAAACCCGACCATGACCAAGTTCATTAGCGATTTGGACCATACGAGAAGCTACTGTATAATGTGCGGTTGGTGATAGACGCATATCTGTTATGGGATCACCAGCAATAGAGTCTGCACCACACTGCATAATGATAAACTCCGGTTTTGCCTCTAAAATAAACGAAGTGATGGTTGATAAAAGTTGAAAATAGTTGGAGTCGCCTGTACCAGGAGGGAGGGGTAGGTTGAGCTTGGTTCCCTCAGCTGCTCCCAAACCTTTTTCATGGGCATGACCGGTTCCTGGATAGATGGTGTAGCCATCTTGATGGGTATCGACAAATACCAGGTCAGGGTCAGACTCAAAAGCATAGAAAACACCATCTCCATGGTGAGCGTCTATATCTATATAGGCAACCCGATTTAAATTATACTTCTCTCTCAAGGTGTTTATGACCACTCCTGCATCGTTGAAGACACAAAAGCCACCTGCAGAGTTGGGGCGGGCATGATGTAAACCTGCAATTGGAATAAATACCCTGTTGCACTCATCTGCCATGATACGGTGTGTAGCATCTAATGCAGAGCCAACCACATAGGCGGCTGATTCATAGATACCCTGTACTGCAGGGGTGTCACCACCATCAAGATATCCCTCGCCAGTTATTGATCTCTCCTGCACCAAAGCTACATATTCCGGTGTATGAAATCTTTCAATCTCTTCTTGGGTAGCTATTACAGGTTTGAGAATATTGATCTGGGAATCCAATCCTTGATTTTTGGCTTCTTGCCAAAAATCCATCATTCTATGGGGGCCAAATGGGTGGCCGCCACCAAAACCATAATTGCCAATTTCTTCGCCAATAGTTACACTCGGGAGAATGGACATCTGATAATTCCTATTCCTTGATAATAATAACCTTCTGATAGAGACCTCCAAAATAGGTCTCTTTATGGATTTTAGCAACAGGAATATCGGCTGGAACCCAGTCTACAATCTCATTTTTCCACATATCCAGAGCAAAAGGTTCCAGCAATTTCAAAATTGGCTTCATGATGTATCTAAATGGGTTGCTCATTGTTGGTAGGTGATAATCAACAAAAATCAGTTTTCCCCCTGGACGTATAACTCTTAACGCTTCTTGAATCGTTTTAAGTCTGACATCAGCTGGCTGCTCGTGGAGTAGAAAAAATACAACTACGTTGTCATAACTATCTTCTGCAAATGAGAGATTGGTGGAGTCTTGGTGATGAAGCTGTACATTGTTTTGTCCATTGAGTTTTTTTGACAGGTTTTTTAACTGGACAGGGGCAACATCAACAACATCTAAAACAGCTCCCTGGGGTAGTGCGGCAGAGACTCGAGGGGTGAAATCCCCATAAACACAGGCAATTTGCAATGTTTTTTCACTTTGTGTCGTTTTAATCTCTTCAACAGCTCTGTCTCTAAGCTTGGCAAAGTTTCCCCACAGAATCAAATTGACCAACCACTGGCGTTCAAAAAAACGGACACCAGCAGGGTGCACATAGGCCCACCAGTAGGTTTCCTGGAGGTAGGTTGGGATAGATAACTCCTTGGAAACACGAAAGTTACTAAAAAGAGGTGCGGCTTGCTCTTCAATAACAGGAATTGACTCTTTCTCAATAACTGCGGCGGTACTGGTACCACCAACCATTGATCTTTTGTCCATTGAACAGCAACCTCTAAATACAAATAAAGTAAGCTTGTTAAACGCAGAAAAACCGGGCAATAATAAGATATCGTAATATGTAAAACAAGGTGGATTCTGCCTTGGCGGGTTGTTATTCTTGTTAACTATTTATTAACGCAATATATATTTTTTTGTTATTTACAGCCGCAATGTTGATATTTAAAAAATTGTTTATAAGGATTGCTGCATAATGGAAATTCCCCCAGGTCAATTGAGTCATCAAGCCCTAGAAGGGATTGTAGAGGAGTTTATTACCAGAGAGGGGACTGAGTACGGATTGGTTGAGAAAACCCTAGAGAATAAGATTGCGGAGGTGATGGCTCAGATCAAAGCTGGAAAAGTTGTGATTCGCTAT
>JADFZS010000330.1 GCA_015232405.1 Magnetococcales bacterium
TTGATGGGCATACAGATACTATTAACTCTGTTCTTTTGACGCCAGATGAGAAAAAAATTATTTCAGCTTCTTCAGATAGTACTATAAAGGTTTGGGATGCTGATTCAGGAAAATGTATTGGTACTTTGGAAGGCCATCTAGCTCCCGTTAACCACATTTGTCTAAGTAAGGATGGAGCTTCTCTTTTTTCTAATTCTGATGATTCCTCAATTAAGATTTGGGATGTTAAATCTGGAAGCTGCTTGGCTACGCTGCTAGATCCAAGTAGAGGGAGCGTTATAGACTTTTCTCTGAGTGCAAATGGTCAAAGAGGAGTATCGGTTAGTTCAGTCGGTCGAATGAATATCTGGGATATTCCAAAACTAAAAAGTCAGACCACATCTGAATCTAATGAAACCCTTTACACCAACGCCAAGATTGCTTTGGTGGGAGAATCAGGTGCTGGAAAAACGGGTTTGGCTCTGCGTTTGGGTGAGGATCGTTGGGAAGAAACAGGTTCAACCCACGGCATGACAATCCGCAATTTGCCATTACATGAAAAGAGTCCAGAAGGGATGAAACGGGAAGTCTTGCTTTGGGATTTCGCTGGACAGCCTGACTATCGTTTGGTCCACCAACTTTATATGGATGAGACAGCTCTCGCGTTGATGGTATTTGACCCTCAGAAGGATGACCCATTTGTTCATCTGGGGCACTGGGAAAAGGCTCTGCATTCAGCGGTGAAAATTAACCCGGAAAAGCTTTTGGTTGCTGCGCGGGTTGACATGGGTGGCCTTACAATCAGCAACAAGAAAATATCAGAATATCAAATGGAGAGAGGTTATGCTGATTGTCTTCCAACTTCCGCTAAAACTGGTGAAGGTTGTAGAGAGCTTAAACAAAAGATTTGCGAAATAATCCCTTGGGATCGAATCCCTTTTACTAGTACTACTCGGTTATTCAAAGCTCTAAAAGAGGCTATTATTGATCTTCAGCAGGGGAACGTTCATTTGTTGACTTTTGCAGAACTCCGCCAACAATTGCAGGTAGATCATGCTAAAGTTCCTTTCAATAATGCAGAGTTGCGTACTGTGGTTGGATTAATGGCAGGTCAGGGGGTGATTCGAACTCTAGATTTTGGTGATCTGGTTTTATTGCGACCTGAGCTAATCAATACCTATGCTTCAGTTGTCATCAAATGCGCGAGAGAGCATGCTGAAGAGATTGGTTCTGTGCGAGAAGAGGCAGTGTTAAAGGCAAAAATACCATTCCCTCAAGGTATGGAACGTTTGCCACATAATGAAGAGCACAACTTATTGCGGGCAATGCTGGATATGTTTGTAAATCGTAGTCTTTGTTTGAGAGAAGAGATTTCTCCAGGAAATGTCAATCTGATTTTTCCTTCCCATTTTAAAAGGGATAGAGAGCTCCCAGAATTGCCGAAAATCATCTTTACTTATGGCTTTAATGGGATTTTGGATGAGATCTACGCTTCTTTGGTGGTTCGTCTTCACCATGTAGATGGCTATAGCGCTGTTGAGTTGTGGAAGGATGCAGCAGACTTTACCACTCCAAGCGGTAACAGGGCCGGTCTAGCTATGACTCGGTATAAGAAAGAGCAAGCCGAGTTGAAAATCTATTTTGAAGAATCTGTACCTGAAGATGAGCAGATCACTTTTTTGAAATATATCCACGAACATCTTAATCGGCGAGTCAAAGGTGAAGTGAGTCGTGTTCGTGAATACAGTTGCAATCATTGCCATGAACCACTTGAAAACCGCAAGGCAATTCGCAGAAGGCTGGAAATGGGAAAAAAAGATATCCTTTGCTCTCTATGCGAGGAGCGAGTTGATCTTATAGATGTCTTGGAGATGAAATACAATTCAGACAAGTTTGCTCAAATTGTTCGTAAGATGGAGGAGCAATCCCAGGTCAACATTGACAACGAAAGCAGGGAGTTGATTTTGGTAGGGCAAGCTTTTGTTGTCGCAGGAGAAGCAGGGCAGATTTTTCGCCCTATAGCTAACTCTGATTGGGGTATTGATGGGGAAATTGAATTCAAGGATGATAGTGGCAATGCCAGTGGGGAAAGGGTATATCTGCAACTTAAATCAGGGGATTCTTACCTGTATGATCGTAAAAGAGATGCAAAAGAAATATTTACCATCAAAAATTCGCGACATGCTGATTATTGGAAAAAACAGAAATATCCAGTAATGTTGGTCATACGCCAGTCCGATGGACTTATCCGTTGGATGGACGTTAAAAAATATTTATTAAACTCTCCACTCAACACGAATAAGATTGAATTTGAAGGTGAGTCCTTCGATGCTTCAACTTTATACAGTTATCGAAATCGCCTGAATGAAGAGATGCCTTTATAAGCTTTGGCCTAGTGCAAGCGGATTGTCTATGGTGACAGTCTCATAGTGTTGCTGCTCTTTGCTCAAGGCGGATGAGATGATGCAGGGTAGAAGGTGTTGTTCTTTTATTTCTGAAGTGGGCAGGCAAAAAATCGACTCATTTCATATCAAAATCTGAAACCTATCCTGCTGGGTACTATGTGGGTGTTAGAACCAAAAACGGCTCCCGAGGAGCAAACCAAGTAAGCCGTCTATGTATTCAATTTAATTCAATAAATAAATGGTGG
>JADFZS010000331.1 GCA_015232405.1 Magnetococcales bacterium
TCATGGGAAATCTGCTCTTGTTTTCCGGACTTGAGTAGAGCTTGGGTTCCTGGATACCGGAGAAAAAGAATTGCGGAGGCCAGGTCCAGGATGGTTCCACGAGTCAAATTGTTGTTATTTTCCCCCGGTTGCATCAGGCTCACAATATCTATGATCGCCAACCGGATATCATCCGCCATACGGCTCAGCCGGTCACTGCTAATTGGTCGACGGCTCCTTGCCAGATGGTGTAGACGCCAGGAAAAATAACCTTTATCCTCTTGATCGCCTCTGAGGTTTTTTGTTTTTTTTATAATATTATCGACACTTCTTCTAATCTGCTCTTCCCTGAAGTGTTTCCAACGGCTGCCGCCGATTACTGTGTATCTATTCGGTAATTTGAAAATAAATTCCGACAGCCCAGTCATGCAGTGGGCTGTTTTCGGTTTTTCAGTCGCAGTAATCTGTTGTTTCAAATGACATAATTGACAGTTGAACTTGATGAATGGATGCTCTCGTTTCAACTGGGTGCGGTAGGGGTGGGGATTGCTGGGCAGCGTTTCCCAAATGAGCTTTGATAAGTCATTGGTCAATTTTTTTTGTTTATCTACTGATTTCGCCTGGAAATATTCCTCGGTTTTACTGAAGTCGCCATCACACTCGAAAGTTAGCAACATAACTCGAAAATCTTGTTCAGTGCGATAGCGGCGGCGGAAAATTTTCAACTCGCGACGCAAAAACAGGTACGCCATTCTTATGGCGTTGGGTTTTAGAATGCGCAGAAAAATATTGCTGGAAATTGCCAACTGATGCTGGATCAGCTGGAATCCCGATGGGAACCCTTGTGAGTTGGGCAAGGAGGCTCCATTTTTTCGGTTGGTAGTCAACGGTTTTATTTTTCTGGGTTTGGTTGTTTTCCAAGGATGCTCTTATCTGTATAAACTGATTCCAGTATACAACAATATAATAGTTATTGTATACTTAAAAAGTAACACCAATGCGGGAAAGAAAGTCGGGAGATATCGTTGAAAAGTTGTGTGCAGCCCAAGTGCAACGATGTCCTGGATTTTGGTTTCACCAACAACAAGCTTGGCGCTGTCTGCACAGCTGTTTTTTCTATGCAGGGCTTGTCAATCTACTCATCCGCTGACTGCACCATGATCAAATCAATCTCACCGAGCATAGTGAATATCTGAACAAGCACTATACTGATTCCTGTTGTTCAAGTCTGTTGAAATGTACCGCCTGCTGAGCTCTGCAAAGGGCTTTCAGAGGCCGAAATTCTCCAATTTAGGGTGGCCGGTTAAGTGGGTGGGGCTCAAAGGGCCGAAATTCTCTTATTTTTGGTGGTCAGTTAAATGGGGGGCATCTGTATTGCGTGCTTGCTGACAAGGCTTTCTTAAATTATTCATATAGCCTATCGCGCCTTCTAAACCTGCTTGAGCTGCCCACATGTCAATATGTGCCATAAGTTGCTCAGTGTCGGGAATGTCACAGACAATGAAGTCAACCCCGCTTTCCATGAATTCTGCAAGGACGGTGTAATTGCGCGCCAATCGGTCAAGACTGGCGGTGATCAGTGTGGCTTTATTCTTCTTATAAAGAGCCACAGCTTTCTCCAGCGCCGGGCAATTCTTCTCTTTTCCGCTCTTGATCTCGGAAAACTCGGCAAGTAGCTCACCGTCTCCACCCATGCTCCGAAGGTGGGCAGCGATGGCGGTTTGTTGAGCTTCAAATCCGTTACCGTTCATGCCTTGGCGGTCTGTTGAGAGACGATGATAAGCGACGAAATTTTGTTTAACAATAATAGGATATTTTAACACATGTAAAGCATGTTGTTTGATCGTTTATTGCATACTGCTTTTCGTCCAAGGCTTGATATGCTCTTTGCTCCACTCTTTAAAATAGTGGTGAAAATCGGTCTTTTTCTTAGCATGATGGAGTTCATTGAGGCTATAGTAGCAGGCATTATCCCAGCTTTTCCCGTAGCTATCAGAAAAAGCTTAGATTTATAAAAGACAATCCTCTGCTGATTCCCAGTAAAAAAAACATGACCAAAGCCTACATCGCCGAAGCACTTCACAAAAATTCTGGGCTTTCCAAGAATGAAGCCCTTGAGCTCACCGAGATAGTCTTCGAGTCGATCCGGCAGAGACTGGAACGTGGTGATGACGTGAAGCTTCCAGGTTTTGGGAATTTTCTGGTTAGAGAAAAAAGGGCTAGAGTGGGCAGGAATCCAAAGACCGGAGAAGAGATAGGGATTTCAGCGCGGAAGGTGGTCTCATTCAAACCCAGTCAGATTTTGCGGGAGCGGATAGCCAGTTGCTAATACCCGTTTTGCTTCAGGATGAGTTAATGCTCTAATTGGTAATATATTTACATATTTATCAAACAACTGTTAGAGCATACAGAATGAAAAACCGGGACAAACAAAATACCGCGCCAACTTGCGTGAGTCGCGCCAGGAATAGGAGGGATATTTCTGATAATAAAGCTGTACTAGCCAGCATAGAGGCTCGTCTGGATAAATCTTTGATTGCACGCAAGCGGCAAGATCCAAGGGCGTGGGCGGATTTTGTGAAGCGGGGGAGGGTGCTATACGAAGCGGTTCGTGTGCTGCAATCC
>JADFZS010000332.1 GCA_015232405.1 Magnetococcales bacterium
CAGCAAGCTTTGTGAATTCAAATTTAGGTTTATTTTTATAATAGAAAAATCTATCAACCTGGGGAAAAATAGGATCGGAATAGATGAATTTTTTTGCCCGCTCTTTTGTATAGCTCCCAGGAAAAGCGGCCCAGTGCGTCCCCTCTTGCAGATAGTGGAAAACCCTTTTTAAAGGGTAGAAATTATAATTTGCCTCAAGGTCCATCTCCTTGGTTACAGCCGTAACCAATTCAGATGCAACCCCATACCCCTCCATATGCTGTGAGGTCTGAGGAGGCCACTCTAACAGCGCAAATTTCAATTCTTCACTATTTCCCTTACCAGGAGCAGCAGAAAATATAGTTAAAACTGTTGCAAGGATAATGAGTACTTTACCCATTAGTCGGTCTCCTTTGCTATTTATACAAATGTTATGATTGATTTTAATGGATTATAATGGATTATATATTGTTAACAAAACAGAGCTTCCAGATAACCTGCTTTACTTAAATACCATAACTTCACTGAATTGATAAGAGAATATTATTGAATATGTTAAGTTTTGCTTTGTTTGGTTGCATATCATCTTTTGCTAATAGAGTAAAATAAGGACTTTTACAACAGTAAATAAAAAAAACGGGTCTCAAATAGCTGAGACCCGTTTTAATATTGTACTAATCAACTAAACAGAAGATCAGTGGCCAGTCGCCTCTCCAGCACCTCTTGGAACACGAATGTCCTCAACAAGTTGTTGGATATGCTCTGGAGGAGGAGCAGTCATATTTGACACTACATAGTTGGTAACAAAGTTTAACAACGCACCAAGAGCACCGAATGCACCTGGGGAGATGCCCATAAACCAGTTAGCAGCATTATCAGGAAGGTTGGCAGTACCTGGAACGAAGAACCATCCTTTGTACATGAAAATGTAGATCAGGGTGGACAAGATACCAACCAACATACCTGCAACAGCACCGGTATTATTGGAACGTTTGTAGAAAATACCCATCATCAAAGCCGGGAAGATGGATGATGCAGCAAGACCAAATGCCAACGCCACCACCTGAGCCGCAAATCCCGGTGGATTCATGCCTAGATAGCCCGCCACCAAAATTGCACCAGACATAGCAACACGACCTGCCATCAACTCATTTTTCTCTGAAATATCTGGCATGAAAACACTTTTCAGTAGGTCATGAGAGATGGATGATGAGATAGCCAACAATAGACCCGCAGCAGTTGAGAGAGCAGCAGCTAGACCACCAGCAGCAACAAGGGCGATAACCCAGTTGGGGAGCTTGGCGATTTCAGGGTTGGCAAGAACCATGATATCACGGTCGATCTTGACCATCTCATTACCTTTCCAGCCCCACTCTGACTCAGCTTTAGCAGCAAAATCTTTATTTTTGTCATTGTAGTACTGGATACGACCGTCGCCATTTTTATCCTCAAACTTCAACAGGCCAGTTTTCTCCCAGTTCTTAAACCACTGTGGACGCTCTGCATACGGTAGGTTTGACTCTACAGCACCAACCTCACCAGTTTGAATTGTGGTGGTAAGGTTATAACGTGCCATCGCACCAACAGCAGGAGCAGTTGTGTAAAGTAGAGCGATGAAGAATAGCGCCCAACCAGCAGATGAACGAGCATCAGCAACTTTTGGCACAGTAAAGAAACGAACAATAACGTGTGGAAGTCCAGCTGTACCAATCATCAGAGACATAGTAAGCATGAACATGTTCATGGTTGAACCCTGCTGTATTGTGTACGATGCAAAGCCTAAGTCCGTCACAGTCTGATTCAACCTATCCAACATAAATGTGCCACTACCATCAGCCATGGCACTACCAAGACCCAACTGAGGCAGAACGCTTCCAGTCAGGTTTAATGAAATAAACACAGCAGGTACAGTGTAGGCAAAGATCAGAACCACATATTGAGCGATCTGAGTGTAGGTAATACCTTTCATACCACCCAAAACAGCATAGATGAAAACAATACCCATACCGACGAATAGACCAGTAGCAAAGTCAACTTCCAAGAAACGTGAGAATGCCACACCGATACCTTTCATCTGCCCGATCACGTATGTGATGGATGCAGTGATCAAACAGCCAACAGCTGTAAGTCTGGCACCTTGGGAGTAATAACGATCACCGATAAACTCAGGAACAGTAAATTTACCAAATTTACGTAGGTAAGGGGCAAGAAGCATAGCTAGAAGCACATAGCCACCTGTCCAACCCATCAAATATACAGAAGCATCATAACCTTTAAAAGCTATGAGACCAGCCATACTGATAAAGGAAGCTGCTGACATCCAGTCTGCACCGGTTGCCATACCATTTTGCCAGGATTTAATACCTCCACCGGCGATATAAAACTCTTTCGTTGAGCCAGCACGAGCCCAGATTGCGATAGCGATATATATCGCAAAGGTCGTACCAACAACCAAATATG
>JADFZS010000333.1 GCA_015232405.1 Magnetococcales bacterium
GGTTGATTTAAGTTTTTCCAGCCTATCGTATGCGATAAGAAAAGCCGAGGAGTTGCGAGCCGAAAACATTGAGTTTATGCAGGGGGATATTTTGGAGTTGCAACGTATCGGGCGACAGTTTGATATCGTCGAATCAGTTGGAGTCTTACATCACATGGATGATCCACTAGCTGGATGGAGAGTTCTGGTAGATGTGTTGCGACCAGGTGGATTAATGAAAATTGGCCTCTACAGCAATATTGCAAGGAGAGAGATATTTGCAGCAAGAAGGTTGATCGCAGATAACGGCTATAGTGCCACTCCTGATGGTATCCGTCGGTTTAGAAGAGATGTCGTCAACATGATCAAGCCAACCTCTTCAATAAGCGGTGTTACAAAGTGGAGTGACTTCAACAGTATGAGTGCATGTCGTGATTTGTTGTTCCACGTGCAAGAACACTGTTTTACTCTAACTCAGATTGCAGAGGCGGTGGAAAAGCTTGGGCTTGTATTTCTTGGTTTTGAAATGGGTAATGCAAAGGTTATGCGGAGGTTTCGTAAGGAGAATCCCGCAAAAGATAGTTTGGCATCTCTTCAGTTATGGAGCCAATTTGAACAACAAAACCCTGATACCTTCAAAGGGATGTATCAGTTTTGGGTGCAACACCCTGGTTAGCATTGGTAGGGTACACCACAAATTTTATATAGCTATCATCACTCATAAAGCTTGGGGTTTGGCATGAATTTTTTCGGATCGATCTTCCAGGTTTCTGGGAGTTCCGTCTTGATGATTTTAAAACCCTTATGTTCTTTACCCTTGAACTGCAAAAGATCCAGCACTTTTGGTTGCAGACGCTTTTTGCGTTTTATGTCGGCAACCAGGGTAATCACCGGGTGGAGTAGGCTATCTTCGTTGGGTTTGATTACCACCCCAAGTAGCTGATTCTCCAATCTGACCAAGGTTCCCATGGGATAGATGCCAACACTTTGGATGAATTTTTGGAACAGTTCAGGGTTGAAATGGGATTTTGACCACTCCATCATTCTTTTTAGGGCGACTGTTGGTGGGTTGCCCTTGTGATAGCAGCGGTCAGAGGTGATGGCATCATAAACATCAACAATGGCTGACATCTGTCCGACTGTACTGATTTGATCCCCTTTGAGTCTTTTTGGATATCCCGAGCCATCCACCCGTTCGTGGTGTTCTGCAGCTACCTCAATACTATTCTCTTTCATACCGGTGGTCTCTTCCAGTATGGTTCGGCTGAAAACCACATGGTCACGCATCTGTCCAAACTCTTCATCGGTCAGCTTGCCTTTTTTGTTCAAGACCTCCTCAGGAGTCCGCATCTTGCCTATATCGTGGAGCATACCCCCCACACCAACCTCAATGATTCTCTCTTCGTCCATTCCCATGGAGCGGCAGAACGACATGAGAAACACTCCGACATTGACCGAGTGCATGAAGGTATACTCGTCACGTTTTTTAATCAGGCTCAAACTTAGAATGGCGTCAGGGTTGCGAAACATGGAGTCCGCCATATTACGGACCGCATCGTTGACCGGCTCCAAAGAGACCTGTTGTCCCATTCTGGCATCACTCAGGACATTGCCTACCAGGGTTCGGGCCTGGTCCTTAACCTCAGCAGCCTTCTCTTGCTCCTGTTCAAAGTCCACCTTGACACTCTTGGCAGCCGTATCCAAGGAGTCTTCATCTTCCAGTGCCATCAACTGCTCTTGCAACTGTGCCTCAATTTCGGCCTGGGTAGGACCGCTGCCATCACTGCCCTGGGTAATGTCTATGTACACCTCTTTGATGCCCTGCTTGATGAGAGAATCTATCTCTGCTTCGGTATTTAGTTTGCGGGGAGTTCGAGAAAAGTTTGCTGGGGCACCTTGATCATCTGGATTTTGCCACTCATCGTTAAAGTCAGAAACAAACATGCCGACCTTAAGTTTGTCCGCCGAGATTTTTTTTATTGTGTTGGAATCCACCATAAGTGACCTTATCAATAATAGCGTTGCAAACGATAGTTCCCCGCCATTATACGGTTACGGCAAAAGTTTGGCAAAATTAATAATTGGAATAATAAAATAAATGCAGGCATTCTGATGTGCGTTTTCAGCTAACAGCAATTTTGAATAGATCTAATGAAAAAATGCGATAGTGAGCCTTGCGCCCATGGTGTTGACTTCCCAAAATCCAAAAGCGTGATACAATGCTAGTATTAAGTTACATGAAGTGACAAAATGTCCTTTTATTGTCACCTAGTAGGACTATTTAGGTTTGTTTGTGACATTGAGAAAAAATATTCACATTTAATTGTGATTTGTATTGACTTTATGCTCAATGTTGGTTGTCATAGGGCACGTGGTTTTCAATAAATTATTCTTTTGGGAGAAAGACAATGAAGTCAACATTAATTAAAATCGGTGTAATGCTGA
>JADFZS010000334.1 GCA_015232405.1 Magnetococcales bacterium
TTGAATATGCTTTTTCGTCTGGGAATTTTGATCCTTTTGAATATGGACAGTTTTCAGTTACTGAATATGAGCTGTAGGAACACTACAGGCGCGAATCATGCCCCGGATAAAATATTCCTTGTCGCTTCCCTTGCCGGAAAAGACATCGTAGACAAGATCATCCACCCAACTGGTAACATGTTCATCCAAGCGGGAAACCAAATATTTGTCAGCCTTGATCTCCTTGGTGATCGTCTCCACTAGCTTTTGATCATAACAAGCCACTCCCAGACGATCCGCCAACATACGGGAAATCTTGCCACCGTTGGCACCGCAAAATCGGGAAACTGTCACCATGGGCGGAATATCGGCACGAGTCCGTTTTTGGTGGGCAACGGCATACCGCTCCACCTTGAGAAAGGATTGCAAAATCTCCTGGGTATCTCTTTCCATTTCCATAGCACTTAACTCCCCTTACTCCGTACGAAGGCCGGCCATTTTCATGGCTGCAATGGTAACATCCACAATCTGCTCTGCTGTCAGGACCTCAGCACTTAAAATCAGGTCATAATAGCTGGCATTGACAGGAAACTTGTCATAGATATCAGCGACAAACTTCATCCGCTCCTTATTGACCTTGGTCACCATCTCCTGAGCCGCCTTTGGTGAAATACCCTTTCTGGTGGCCACCCGCTTTGCACAAAACTTTGGTCCGGCCTCCACCTTGAGCCGCAACACCTGATATTCAGAGAGTATCAAGTGGGCACCGCGACCTACTATAACCCCGCCCATGGGGGCTATTCCCATAACTGTTTTTACCAGATAGGCCAGATATTCTGACTTGGCGGAATCCCCTTTTTTATAAAATGAATTTATCCATTTTGATAAAACATTGGGACGACGGGAGTCCATCTCCTTGACCAACAGATGGTTGGAGCGGGCCTCATTTATTATGCCATCCAACACCTGATAGTCATAACATCCCACCCCAAGCCTTTCAGCCAGCTTGTCTGCAATATCACCGACCCCCGCACCTAACTCGCCGGTTATGGTCAACAGCGGTGGTTGCTGGGTAGGTATGGCTTGGTTGTCAAAAAAAGTAGACTGGATAATAGATTTGATCGGCATTTTTTTTCTCCCCTAGAGCAGCGCACTTTTAATGTTTGACCACTAAAAATCAAAAATATATCAATATATTTATAATTGGCTGGTTTAAGCTTGCCGTTGCAAATATTTATCCTTGAAAATCAGGAACCTGAATTTATTGTTTGCTGTCTTAGGTGTAGGGTCCGGGGTGCGGATCCCATAAGCCAATCCTGATTTCGGCAGTTAAGCTTGTGTAGATGGTGCTGGTGATAACGCTTTTTTCCAAGTCACCGGATGAGCCAGGAGGTTGCGTCGTGCGCATATGTTCAACTGCCAAATTTTGGATGCTTGTCCATATCTTGTTTTTGCAGGACTATGCAAAAGGAGGGTTACCATGAACAGGGCTACCGGTCACCAGAGTGACACAACACAATCCGGCTCAGGCAACGACAGAAGATTCAACAAGTATGAAATGAGCGATTGTGCAGGTCATGAAATCGGTATCGAAATTGGAGAAGAGGGATTTAAGATCTGTGATGAAGATTCGGGAATTTGTCCGATTGAGGGGGTAGCAACCCTTGATGAGGCAGCCCAACTGCAATCGCTGGCTGCCGGTAACATCAAAGACCGCCGTCAAGACTAAGGCTGGGGACAGACAGTCCCCAATAAAAAAATGGGCTGCTGAAGCAGACAACCCTGCCGCATAGGGATAATGAGGGGAGGTGTTGGTGCGCTCCGCTCAAAAGGGGCCATATCCCCTTTTATCCCGATCTTCAAAAGAGCAGGATCTGGCGTGGATATGGCCTGGATAATGCTCCTCGAACGAGCGGCAAATTTCCGGCTTGAACAGCCAACCGCCGGTTTTTGAAAGCCAAAATTTTTTTTCTATTTCAGTTTCCGCCTGGTGTCCACACTCAAATATTTGCACTTTGTCCGCCTCGACACCATCCCTATGGAGCTTTTCGATCAAGCCACAGATGGTATCGGCCAGATAAAAATTAAATTCGCCCTCCAACATCTCCACAGGTACGCGAGCTTCATATGTATAGGGTATCTCTTTGTTATATTTTGATTTTGGCCCCAAAAAACTACGAAGAACATTCATGGACAAGTCCTATCTTAAATTTTGCTGTGGGATTATCCCCAAAATTGCAATGCTTACCGCCGCAATTTTTTAGAAAAAATCAGCTCTATTCGGTTATGGCTGAAAGTGCCGAGTCGATGCTCAACCGCAAATCAACCAGGGCAGCCCCGGATTTACGCAACCTTGCACACACAATCCTGCTAAGGCTGAGGATGAAGTTTCCCCATAG
>JADFZS010000335.1 GCA_015232405.1 Magnetococcales bacterium
GTACGTGAACTAACTATAGATTCCGTCTCTAAAACAGGAGGTCATCTTGGTGCTAGTCTTGGGGTGGTTGAGTTAACTGTAGCTCTGAATTATACATTTTAAAAGAGGTTTCATTATATTAAAATATCAAATACTTTAGTGAGTTCTATCAGTTATATAACGGGCAATTGCTCGCAATGGTTCAGCATCAGCTGAAAAATCTTTAAGGGAGCCAAGAGCATCTTCAACTAAATTATTCGCCTCGTCTCGCGCTTGACCAAGCCCCATTAATGCCGGGTATGTAGCTTTTGCCTGTTTTTTGTCTTTGCCAACGGTTTTTCCCATAAGTTCACTATCACCAACTATATCTAAAATATCGTCAGCAATTTGAAAAGCCAAACCGATAGCCTCTCCATAGCGTTTTATCTGTTTAATCTGGGTTTTGTCCCCACCACCAAGACAGGCTCCCGCCATGCAAGATGAGCGAATCAAAGCACCAGTTTTGTGGATATGGATATACTGTAGCTCAGCCAACTCCACATTTTTATCTTCTGCCTCCATATCCATCATCTGCCCACCCACCATACCATGTATACCAGCATCCTGGGATAGTTGCATCACCATGGCAAGAGAGTCTTCGGCAGAGACACCTTGTATCGGGCGAGACGCAAGCTCAAAGGCCAAAGTTAACAGTCCATCCCCAGCCAATATAGCTGTAGCTTCGTCAAACTGTTTATGACATGTGGGTCGACCACGGCGCAGATCATCATCATCCATAGCCGGGAGGTCATCATGGATCAATGAGTATGTGTGGATACACTCCAAAGCGCAGGCAAACGGGAGTAGGGGTTCTGTTTTGCCACCTACCGCTTGTGCCGCAGCCAAAACTAGAATTGGTCTTAGACGTTTACCACCATCAATAAGGCTGTGACGAATTGCCTGGTTTAAACGGGCTGGAGGTCTGTTGGCAGCAGGAACCAGTCGATCCAGTGCTTGATCTACCAGCTGTTTTTGTTGTTTGAGATACTCTTTAAGATCCACTGTTAGCCTTACTCCGCTGTGGTCCCAGCAACTGGTGTAGCAAGCTCTTCAATTCTTTTTTCACAAGCATCCAGTTTGCTTTGACAACTTTGGGAGAGCTTAATTCCATCTTCAAACGCTTTTAAGCCATCTTCAAGAGGGAGATCTCCCCGCTCAAGACGTTGTACAATTGTTTCAAGTTGAGTCAGAGACTCTTCAAAGCTGAGGGTTTTCATAAATAAATCCACATTGGAGTGGGAGATAACATCCCTACGCACATCTACCAAGGTCTAAATATTACCTAGTAAAATCCATCTGGGAATATAAACCTATTCTGTTTTATATTCAATGTATGCACATTTTGTTACTCAATGTTTGCGAATCCCCGGCATCATCATTGGGTCAACTCTGGCGCCTCTAACCATTGTCCCCCAATGGAGATGAGGGCCAGTCGCTCGACCAGTCATGCCAACCAAACCGATAACTGTACCAGCCGGAACCCACTCCCCATTTTCCACAAGCATAGAGTCCAAATGGGCATAGAGTGAGATAACACCATCACCATGATGAACAACAATTGTATTTCCGGTGAAAAAATAATCCTGACCTGTCAACACAACCTTACCAGGGGCGGTGGTGATAATTGGGGTTCCTTTGGGTGCTGCAATATCAACTCCGCTATGGGGTCTTTTGGCTTTACCATTGAGTATTCTACGGCTGCCAAATACACCCGAAAACCGTCCTGTTAGCACCTGCCGGAATTCTTCGGAATAACCTGCTCTACCACCACGTATTTTATATGTACCCCTAATGGCTTTTGTCTCCTTACGGGCTTTTGTCAGGTCTCTTTTGCCTAGATCCACCTTTTTTTTCGGCAGGGTAATATGCTCTTCCTTATATTTTCTGGCAGGAACCCAAACTTTACTGCTTATGATCTCTTTACGCCCTTTTTTCGGAGTTATTTTAACCCGTATCGTCACATAGCCCTCCTTTTGCTCCATATC
>JADFZS010000033.1 GCA_015232405.1 Magnetococcales bacterium
CAATGCAAATGATTCTCAATAACCTAAAATTTTAAAGCAAATTTGGTGGGATATTATTTGTTCTGAAGTGTTATAAATGTTATAAGTGTTGATTGGTGATGAGGGGTAGCACGGGGGAAAATGCCTAATACCCAGGATATTTCATAAATTACGGAGAGGCTGCAATGCTCGATGTGTTTAATTTGGTCAACCATCCATTGGTTCCGTGGGTGTCTGTAGGCTTGATTCTAATATGGGGATTGGTCTCATGGATCTCATTCAAGGTTAAATTAAACTCTGTTTATCAGATGCTTGATGAAGTGACCAAAAATGTAGATACCCACCTCAATACTTCATACACCGAAAGCTCTTTTCAGAACCTAGACAATACACTATCTGCAACCGATGGAATAAAAACACCCTGGGCGGAATTCCGAAAAACATTTATCCATGGGGAAGGGGGGTTACAAGCGAGCAGATCTCCTGCAACCTTTTTTACCTTTGAGTCTCTGGTCCTACCCCGTGTAGATTTTCGCTATTATCAGACAGTTCCAGGTTATCTGATAGGTGGTGGTGTTGTCTTGACGATGCTGGTCTTTGTGGCTGCCATCTATTTTGTATATTCCGGTCTTTCATCTCCTGATCTCAACATTGTAAAAAGCTCCATAAACGGACTTTTAGGTACAGCAGTTGTTAAGTTCAGTGCCTCCATAGCAGGACTATTTGCTGGTATTTTGTTCTCGGTGGGTGAGAAGGTTAATAACAGCCGTTTAGAGGAGAAAATAGTCAACCTATGTCAGCTATTAACTGAGCATATTGAGCTGGTAAGTGATGAGCAGAAGCTTCTTAACCGACTAGACGAGATTGGGGTTGAAGAGGAGGCCAAGGCAACCACTCTGCGCAGTCTGGTTGCAGACTCTGAACTTGCCCGCCAAACAGCAGCCCATCTCAATCAGGCTGTCTCCTCACTGGATGACAAGATTGAAGCTTTAAGTAAAAAATCCTTGGAGCCAATTGTTGAGACTGTCAGAGAGGAGGTTGCCAAACAGGGGAGTGAGCATGAACTCATGGTCAAGGAGCTGCTCAAAGAGGTTGCCAATCTGTTAAGCAATAAAGATCTCTTCTCCTCAATTGTTGAAGATGTAAAAACTGAAATTGAAAAACTTGTTGAGTCTGATCAAAACCAGCTCCTTGAGATGGACAGCAGCAAGAAATCCGAACATTTGGAGTTGATATTATCTGCGCTGCGTCAAGAGGCTGACCGTCTGGAGTTGCGATTGGGTGAGTTAAGCCAACAGGTTGATGTTAAGAATGAAGATAGCTCTGAGCTGCTAACATCTTTGGAACAGACCCTGGTAAAATCCCAATCAGATAATAAAGAAAACAGCCATTTAGAGTCTGTATTAGAGACGATACGCTCTGAGATGTCCAAGATATCAGAAACTCTTGAAAGCTCAACAACCAGGGAGCCAACTCCCGTAACAGCTCCGGCTGTTCCAGCAGTTGTGCCAGTGGTTGAGCCTTTGGACACCGATAAAATTATACAGCCTTTGCAAGAGGCAATTAACCAAGCAGCACAAGATATTGTTGCCAAGCCCCTGCGTGAGGCAATAAGCGATGCGGCCCAAGAAATAATAGTGCAGCCCTTGCAAGAGGCAATTAGCGACGCATCCCAAGATATCAAAAGCTCCATCTCCCTTGATCCGGTAATTCAAGCGATAAAAACTGAAAGCTCCATTTTGACCAGCGGTCAGTTAGAGGTATTGGATACCATAAGTCAAGAATCAGATACCATTGCTGGTCATGTGGATAAAGCTGTCATTGATATTTTACAAGAGATACCAAAACTTGTTGAGCTAGAGGATGCAAAAGAGGAATCTGAACAACTTGAAACTGTGGAAAAAGTAGAAGCAGTTCCAGCTGTAGAGCCTGCTATAATTGTGGATGAGGAGTTGATCAAGTCTGTTGTTCTGGCTGTTAAAGCCCAAGAGGAGACCCTTTTGGTCGAACAAGATGTTGTTCCACAACAAGTTGAGAGCGCAACAGTTGAGAGCAGTATAGATAGCGAAGTTAGCGTGATTCAAAAGGTTGTTGAAGAGGAGCCCAAGGAAAAACCCGAGGAGAGTTCAGTGGGTATTCCAGCTGAGGAGGTCTCCTCCATTATAGCAGCGGTTGAGGCAATTGCTGAGCCGTTATTACCAGAATTTGATCTGCCGGAGCTAGATTCATTTGATCCTGTTCCATTAGCCCCAGAGCCTGTTGTTGAACCAGAGATACAAGAGCCTACTCCAGTGGTTGCTGCTCCCATAGCTCCTGAACCAGAAATACAAGAGCCAGATCATGTCGTTACTCCCATTACGGCTCACCAGTCAGCTCAACAAATAGCACCTCATAAAGCAACAGATCCAACAGTTGTTGCTCCTCCTCCGGTAGATGTTGAGCCATCCGTACCAGCGGCTCCTTTAACGAATTCGGAACCAATTAACAAAGTTGACCAACAGGTAACTACTCAAACAGAACCAACTGCTGCCAAGTTGGCTGTTGAAGATAATGAAGACAGTCAAGATTCGGCTGTAGATTCCAAATCAGAAATAGATGTATCCCCAGAGGTAGAAGATAAATCCATGGCAAAAACTAGCGATAAAGCTTCATACAGAGAGCTTGATCAATATTCCCCACTATCCTTGCTGCAAGACCCTCCATCAATTATCGAGGAGTCTGGAGTAACGGAAATAGAGCCACCCAAAAAGCTTTTAGCTGATGATCAACTGGCAAAAATTGATGAGTTTTTAGAAAAGGGGTTAGAAGAGGAGGTTATACCACAAATTGAACAACCTGCCCCTAGGATAGAACAACCTCCACTTAAGAAGGCAATTAAAAAGCAGCCCCAATTTGAAGCAGCAAAAACAGCTCAACATAAGATCAGGCACAAAAAAATCGGAATAGATTTTGATAAAGATGTTAAGGAGTGGACAAAAAGCACCTTTGGTGGTGGTAAAAAGCCGGAGAATGTCGGTATTGAGATGGTTGGCGTAGATTTAGATACCTTTGCCGGACAAAATAGGGAGCGATATTACTTTGGTCTTTTGACCAATATTGCCAGCCAGCTAAGTGTAAGAGCCCATGTTAAAACCAGGAGTTTGGAAAATACTCTAAACGATCTTGTCCGCCATGTTCGCAGAGGTGGGGCGATCTCTGACCCTATTGGTGTATCGGGGCTTGTTAAGCTTGGTGAGCAGATTGAAAAGCTTGATTTTTCTATCATCAATAGTGAAATCATTGAAAGTCTTGATGAGGCATTTATGGGGTTGGCAAACTTTTTACGGGGCTACATTAGAGATATCAGTGCTGTTGATCCAATTGAGACTCCTCCACCAAGCAGCGCACCAGTTGTTACACCTTCTCAAAGCCAGTCAACTACGGGTACTTCCCCTGTAGAGCTGGAAAAACTGATGGAATCATTTATCAAACAGCAGCAAAGAGGGAGAAAAACGGCCAGCAATCTAGCAGTTCCATTGGTCGCTTCTAAAATAGATTCTGGCTCTAGCAGTGAGGTAGCTTTAAATCTTGAGAAGCTTTTGGGCAAAATGGAAAAACAGAATGCCAAAAAGAAGAGGGTTAAAGTTACTGAAGTAGCAGTTGTTGAAAATGCTAGCGAAAAGCCCCTTGAAGCGGCAACAGATAAAGAGCCAGCCAAGTTAGAACAGACTGCCGAAGATGTTGTGCCGGATATGGTAAAATTGATGGCTAAGTTTAGCTCCAAAGAGCAAAAACAGGTAAAACCCAAACCAGCAGAGGTTCTGCCGCCGGATAATAGCAAAAAGGATGAGGTTGCGGAAGTTTCAGCTGAAGAGATGGATAAGTTGTTGAAAACTTTTGAAAAAGAAGAAGAACGGGAAGATATTGAGCATAGTGACAGAAAGCATTTAAAAGACCCTCCCTTTACAGACTAGATTTTTGTTACATGGATAATTGGTTTTAAATGCAGCATTAAGGCTTTATGGATTTAACAAAGAAATGATATGAAATCATTCGATAACACTATTCCATTGGTTTTGCTTGAGTTGGTTGTGGGGGCTATATTCCTTCTGGCTATTCTTGTGTCAGTTCCTCTGCTACATGACAGGGTAGACTCAATGAGTGCTATTGGATTGGCAGTACCTACTGATACTGAATCGGAACAATATAAAAAAGCTAAAGAGGAGAGTAAAGCTGCTGTTGCAGCCTTGAGAACTGTTATCAAAAGAGTTGATGATCTCACAAAGGCCAATAAGGCTGCCAAGGAGAGCAGGGTACAGCTAGCAAAAAACAGTGGTTCTCAGGAGGAGGTTGAAGAGGCGATCAATCAACATCTTAAACCAGTTTTATCCAGGTTTGATGCTTTGGAAAACAGGATAGAGTCCCACTTTTCTACATTAAAGGAGGCAGCAGACGCTGCTATTGCCAAAAAGGATGAGGGTGAAGCAATAGAGTCCAAAGAAGATGATCTTTTACCTCTGTTTGCAAAGTTGAATAACAGAACTGACTCTCTATTATCTGAGCATGAAAACAATATTTTACCAAATCTAATTCGATTAAACGATAATATCGATATTTTGATGCAGGAGAGTCAGAGGGATACTCAGATTAAAAGGGGGTTGCCGAGAACAACGGTGGTTCCGGTATTGAAAAAAGGAGCTGATAACAAGGTTCTACGTTCTATCCAGGCCACTTTGAAAAATTTCAACTTAGAGTCAAAGATTGGTCCTGGTGGTGGTAGTTTGCTGTTATCCGATTTTTTTGATTTTAACCGTTTTGCCACAACTCTCAATGATCAACAGGTAGCAGGTCTGGCTAAATTGGCGGATGCTTTAGCAATGATATTGCCTTGTTATACCAAGCCAGCCCCTGGTGAGGTAGTAAAAGAGTGTCAAACAGCCAGAAGCAAGATTGGTTTGGATGCGGTGATGATTCAGAGTTTTTCCCTTGGGGGTAATGTAGGGACTTTACGCATTAATTATAACTCAAACCTGGCAAATACAAGGTCAATATATATATTAAAAATATTGTTAACTGCTCGCCCTGATTTATTGAAATATTTCAATAGCAAAGGTAGCCCTCTGTTTGTTGCTGTTGGTAAATTGGCTCTTACAGAAGATGTAAGATCCCGGAAGATCGTATTACAGTTTATTATGGAAGATAATCAATAGGTGGTAGATCTTGCAAATTGGAATTAGTAGTGGTAGTGTCAGAAATTGTGTTGATATAGTAGAATAGTCTGATTATAACTATATATTTTATTGTAAACCTATGCTGCAATATTCATCTATAAGCTGGGGGGAAAATGGCGGATAAAATACCTTTTAAGAGTTCTGGTAACAATCCTAAAGAAGATAGAAGCAGTTCCAGTGTGGAACAATACAAAGGAATTGAAGCTTTCCGAAGGGTTACCAACTCTCTGGCTGCTCAACAGCAAAGAAGAGTCGCGGCCCCAAGCACCAGTGCTGCCGATGGTGGTGGTAGGGTGGGAAATAATTTACCACAACAAACTGTTAGTAGACGTAAAAAAGGTCGTGAAGGCGTGGGAAGCTCTCCTTTTCAACAGAGTAACCCTTTCTCAATTGCAAATACTTCTGCTGTTATGGTTCCCGAAGAACCAGTCCAAGAGCCAGTTGGTAATTTGGCAGTTAGGCGGAGCGAAAGTGAAATGCCGAATCTTGGACCTGCAATCAAAAGAAAAGGTGGTTTAGCTGAACAAAATGAGCTTTTAGCTTCGTTCCACTCCTCTGCCTCTGCCGAATCAGCGGCAGCTACTAATCCATTTTTGCACACTGTAGGTGGTACTGAAGTATCAGATAGCCCATTTTCAAAAAGTAAAAAACCACTCTCCAAAGCTCCGGTAACTGCAAAACCTGCTAGAGATAAAGCGACCACTTCCAAACCAAGTTTATCTGCTAAAAGTCGGGTTGAAGACGATAAATATTGGATGATACCTGTGGAGTCTCTGGCTTCTGGTGTTGCCAACGCCCTTGGAGATGCTGTTGGTGGTATAGTCAACGCTGGTCAATATATTGGTGGCAAACGTAAAAAACGTAAACAGGCCAAAAAATCCACACCTCGTTCCGAACCTACTGTTAAATACAGGCAGAGTGCAGGTTCAATAATGTCTGGAACTGTATCTGGTGGAGTTAAAAATATTTTCTCTGGGGCTGGGCAGATTGTAAAAGGCGGAACTGGTATAGTGAAAGGGGGAGCTGGAATAGTGGTTGGTTCTCTTGGTTGTTTAGGTGGTGCTATTGTCTGTATGTCTGGTACTGTAAAAGAGCCTTTGGTTGCAAATAAACAATAAATAACTTTTTATAAATAATTTGGCGCACAAATGAGAACTATTACGCCAATAACTTTTAACCTAGCTAGGATATGCTCTTAAACATAAGAGATATCCCAAGATAAATAACTGCTAATGACTACAGAGGGCTTGATATGTCAAATACTGCTGAGCAAAATAGGACACTTTTTTTAGGTATTGACCTTGGTACTTCAAGGACCACAATGATGTCCAACCGTGGTGCTCAAGAAGTTGTTCGCTCCGTTGTTGGTTATCCCAAAGATATTATTGGGGTTAAACTACTTGATAAAACCAATATAGTTGGCGACGAAGCTTTAGAAAAACGTTCCTACTTAAATCTACATTTTCCACTTGAGGATGGTGTGCTAAAAGAGGCAAGTGAAAAAGATACCCAAGCTGCTCGGGAGTTGATACAGCATGTAATATCTCTTGCCAATCCACAACCTGGAGATAAAATTTGTGGCATTGTTGGTGTTCCAGCCCGTGCTTCCATTTCCAACAAAAACCAACTCTTGAGAATTACCGATGAGTTGATGGACTTCTCCATGGTTGTATCCGAGCCATTTATGGTTGCATACGGTCTTAATAAACTTACCAACTCCATCATCGTTGATATTGGTGCTGGTACGGTTGATATATGTGCTATGAAGGGAACAATTCCTGGCTCTGAAGAGCAGATTACCCTTATGAAAGCAGGTAATCATGTTGATACCTTCTTGGCAACTGCTATTTCAGAATCATATCCAGGTGTACAGATTACCCCAGCATTGGCGCAAAAAATTAAAGATCAATATGGTTATGTAGGCCAACCAAGGCAGGATATCGTTGTCAATCTAAGGTCCGAAGGCAAGCCACAACCCCATGAGATCACCAAGGAGGTTGGTGCAGCTTGTAATACTATTTTGGCTGATATTGTAGAGAACATTGAGCAGCTGATCACAGTATTTGATCCAGAAGATCAAGATGATGCAGTTTCAAACATTATCCTGGCTGGTGGTGGCTCTCGTCTAATTGGTCTTGATGAGTTCTTGACAGTCAGCTTGGCTGATTATGGTCCGGTAAATGTTGTTCGGGTGTCTGACGCAGTTTTCTCCGGTTGTGCTGGTGCTCTTAAAATGGCGACAGAACTGCCAGTTGACTATTGGAATCAAGTTGGAGATGTCATCGGCGGATAATATCGTTGTATCATTAGTATAAAATTGCCCTGCCTTTTTTCTTAAAGGTGGGGCTTTTTGTTTTTTAGCTACTCTAAAACGAGGTACTTCTCTAAAGCTGTTATGTCTACTGACAAAACCCAAAACAATACCTTTACAGAAAAACACTCCCTTGCAATGAAATATTACCAGCAAGGTAAGCTTGTGGAGGCTAATGTAATATTTTCAGATCTTATCCAGAGCAATCCTGAAATAAGCGAGCTACTTTTAGTTTCTGGAAATATATGTTTTGAATTGAAGGATTATAAACGAGCTTTTGATCTTTTAGAAAAATTTCAAGCTTTTCAACCCAATAACAAGATTGTCCTTCTTTTATTGGCAAAATGTTTGGTAAATCTTGGTGATAAAAATGGGGCGGAGAAGCATTTTTTTAATATCTTACATAGATACCCAAATTATACTGATGTCTATGTAGAGCTTGGGTTGCTCTACATAGAGCAAGACAAGTTGAAGCAGGCTCTTTTGGTATTAAGAAATGCCATTGCAAAAGATTTTAATAATTATGTAGCCCATGGTTATATGTCTGAGGCGTATAAAAAATTAAATTTAAAATTTTCCTTGCAGGTTCATATATGTCTTTTTTATCACTTTCACCCTGATCCTAATAAAAAATACGTTAATGATAAAATTTTAGATAAATATTTTATAGATCGTGAATTAGCCATGGATACTGCACTACGGGCTAACAGAGTGATATTGACTGAAGCAGCAACAGGTTTGCAAATGTGTTATTATCAAGGGGAGAAATTTGATAATCCGCCGCCAAATCTGATCCATCTTCCTTCCGATGATATTTATCAATTTATATCCAATACCCGCCTTCGTGAACCAACTTTTATTCAATTTGACCCTGATAATGAGATTGAGTGCAAAGAGGCTATATCTGTAGCAGAAAAATATGAAAAATCTATTGAGAAACTTAATATAGTTTTTAATGAGAATTATTGGGCATGTAAAAAAACAAAGCTGGAGTTTAAAGATAGTGAGCCTTTAAGAATTTTTATGTTTGCATCCATAACAACCACTGTAATGCAACACTGTTCGCGGGCTGTATCTGATGCATTGGTGCGTAATGGTTGTGACGTTAAATTTTTAATTGAAGAAAATGACACAGAGCAGCTAACTATGAGCTATATCTATAATGAGCTTGCACAATTTGCTCCTCATTGTATGTTCAATATTAATAATGTGAACAATGTTTTTCTTTCAGATGATACATATAATATTGTTTGGTGGCAGGATCTTATGGAAAATCTATTGTTAGGAGAGCAGATTCCTTGGCGTAGTAGGGATATTGTTCTTTCTGCTTATCTGCAATTTGATCCATATATCTATAATACTGGTGCTAAAAAAGTTTATCGACAGGACTTTGGTGTCGATCTTGAAAACTTCTCATCAATCACCCCTCTGAATGAAAGAAAAAAAATTGTTTTTGTAGGCAGTTCATATATTAATTCTGGTTCATTATATGGTGATACTGGTAAAAAAATTGTCGCTTTATTAAAAGAAAAAATGAACATGGGCGAGATTATTTCAGATAGATATTTACAACAGCTGTCAGAAAAATATGCAGTACCTTTTATAGAGATTTTTGAAAATTTACTTCCCTATGTTGTGCGGGATACAGCAATCGAGTGGTTGTGCTCAATTGCTGGTGATATTGATTATGATGTGGAAGTGTACGGTAGGTTTTGGGAATCAAACCCAATAGTTGCCCCTTATTTTAAAGGTATTCTACCCCACGGTCCCAAGTTGGCAAAGCTGTATAATGGGGCAAAATATGGTATTTCCGCCATTCATCGTCACATCAACTCCCAACGACTGGTTGAGTTGTCAGCTTGCGGCTGTATACCAGTGGTTTTTGATCAAAGGTCATACAGAGAAGCCGAACCACCTTACTGGGTTGATGAGTGCCTATATTTCAATACCAAAGATGAACTAAAAGAGTGTATTGGACTTACACCAAAAAATGATGCAAAAACAATCAGTCAAGCTTATTCATATGATCAATTTGCCAAAAATATAATAACTCTTCTGAAAACAGGCGAATATCCAGCACAGCCTGTAGCAAGAACCCAGCTTCCAGATTATTTGTAATTTTATCTAGACTTTATCATCTTTTTAAAAGATCTATACCACGTCCTGCTAGCTGTCTTTCAAATAGAGAGTGACCAAAAAAGCGGTGTGTCACAACGTGGGCGCATGCTACACCCATGAGAATGGCTGTGGTTGCTTCGTAGTCTGTGGTGATTTCAAAAATTGTCAGTATGGTTGAAATGGGAGCACCCAAAATTGGGCTTATAACTCCCCCCATGCCTACTAAAGCATAGAGAGATAGTGGGGAGATGGGTAGGTTTGCATATTGGTCTATTACGCCTGCAAAGGCAGCCCCCAACATAGCCCCAATAAATAGAGCAGGACCAAAAACCCCACCGCTAAAACCAGCACCAAGACTTAAAGGAGTTGTTACCATTTTTAGAGCCAATAGTGTCAACAACAGTGTTAAGGGGAGCTGTTGAAAAATTGCCGCATGGGTTGCCACCTCTGCCCCCAATCCCAGTACATGGGGAAATTGCATACCAATAACTCCTAAAACGACACCGCCCAATGCAGGACGAATACGAGAATCTATTGGTAAACCCTGAAGACGGGGTACGCTCCACATCAAGCTACGCATAAAAATAACAGTAACCACCCCAGAAAGCAGACCCAAAATGGCAAAAAACAGATATTCATACCAATAGTGGCTCAATCCGGTCATGGCTACTGGTACACCCTTTATATGAACATCCAACAATTGTGCTGTTGCAGAACCTGCTACCGATGAGACGGCTATGGGAATAAAGGTTTTTATAGAAAATTTTCGCAATATCACCTCATGAGCAAACAGTATACCTGCCAAGGGAGCATTGAACGATGCTGATATGGCAGCAGCTATGCCACTGGCAAATAGAGTGCGACGACTATCTTTAAGGGGAGAAAAAGATGCTAGTAGAGAACCAAGGGCAGCACCCATATGTACCGAAGGACCGTAACGACCAACCGATGCACCAAAACCGATGGATATAGCACTTAGCAGACCGACTCCAAACCCTTCTCGCATGGATACTTTGTTATCATTTAGAAGGTCTGCTTCTAGAACATGCATCATACCCTTATTTGCCCTTCCCGGCATTATATAATAGCAGAGCAGACCCACCACCAAACCACCTCCACCAAGAATCAAGGGTAGGGACCAATGCCTTGCCCCACCACCTTCAGGTAGTTGATGTAGAGGGGTAACATGAAAAATATCTTGTACTAAATGGACTGTCTGGAGAAAAAGGGCAATTGCTATTGCTACAAAACCACCTATCACAGATGCAGCTAATATCAATAAAGCAATGTGTGTTAGCTTTAACTTACTGTGCTCTATTTTAGTAACTTCAGACATTTGTTGGCCCTTTATTTTGGTTGTGACTTAAAAATGGCTATTACACATTTAGATGGTTTACAACAATAAAGTAGGCATATCATTATGTTCTTGTAAGGGGTGAGTTGAGAATACGGTTTTATTTAAATAAAAACAATTTTTTAACTCAATTTAACCGCCTCATCTATATCATATTTATCAGTGTAGCCCCTTGGTGTAATCATTGTGTTGGCTTTTATAAATGTTTGGGAGTTGCCAACTATCAGGGTTGTCTGCATACCAATTTTTTGATTGTTCATATCAGCAATGTTTGTAAGTGTTAGCTGCTCTTTTTCTCTGTAGGCTGCATTTACCACTGCAACAGGGGTTAGGGGATTGCGGCACGAAAGAAATATTTTTTGTGCCTCGATAATCTGTTGGGTTCTTTTACCACTTTTTGGGTTGTACAGGGCTATAACAAAGTCAGCTTTTGCTGCTGCAATTAGCCTTTTTTCAATTACCGACCATGGGGTCATTAAATCGGAAAGGGATATGGCACAAAAATCGTGGGTTAATGGAGCACCAGCTAAAGAGGCACAAGCACTAAGTGCTGTTACCCCAGGAATAACCTCTACCTCTATACCACTTTGGGGGGTCCATCCGCTGTGGAGCAGCACCTCATATGCCGGACCTGCCATACCATAAATTCCCACATCACCAGATGATATCAAAGCTACTTTTTTACCATCCATGGCAAGCTTGCAAGCAGTACCACAGCGTTCTAACTCCTGGCGCATACCACTGCCAATTATCTCTTTATCACCCAACATATCCTTAACTAAATTTAGATATGTTTTATAACCTACCACCACCTCTGCCTCTGCAATGGCTGCCAAGGCACGAGGGGTTAAATAGTTTTCGTTACCGGGTCCGGTGCTTACCAAATAGAGTTTGCCACTTAATTCTGCCATTATATTTGCCTGCTTTGCTGCTTAAAAAGTCTGTTATGGATCATTGTTTATGGGTTAAAACCGTTGCTAGTTCGTGTTTGCCCGATGGATGATCTATCTGTTTTAATGGACTGTTTTGCCAAATCCAATTTGCACTGTTAAAGAGCTTGTGCATTTCATCAATGCTGCAATGATATGGCGGTCCACCGGGTTGGTTTGTCTGCATGAAATTGGCAAATAGTCTGCCCCCAGGTTTAAGCCATAATCTTAACAGCTCTTCATAAGCTTGCCATCTATCTGGATGTAACGCACAAAGGCTGGTCTGTTCGTAAATGGCATCCACTGGTGTATCGGGTTGCCAATTAAAAAAATCGGCTTGCACAACTGTAGCTTTAAGTCCCTGTTGCGCTAAAAGTCCTCGCACAACTTTAATGGCTGATGGGGCAAAGTCTATGGCTGTTACATCAAAACCTCTTTCAGCCAACAAGGCCACCTCATAACCTTGTCCACAACCGGGAATCAAAATACGACAGGGTGTGAAATTTTCATCGTTTAATAGTGCAAGTATACTGGGGCTTACCTGACCTCTGTCCCATCCAATTTGACCACTTAGATATCGGGACTCCCACTCATCTTCACAATTTTTATTACCATCTATGCAGTTTTTAGTCATTTGTAACCAATCTTTTAAAAGATATTGTTATTAATCGTTAATATAAACTATAGAAATTGTGGCGTTTTTACCATCTTCACCTTTGTAGCGCAGTTTTTCTACCAACAGATTGGAAGCATTACTATTTGCAGCTAAAATGGCTGCAGCTTCCGAAACTGATGGTGTGCCTGTATAACCTCTTACAACCTGCGAAGGGTTGGGTACTGTTACTTTAGCCAACTCTTGGGCAGGATAGAGTATAAGTGGTGTTTTTAGCTCGTCAGCAAGTGCTAACAAACCAGCCTCATCGCCTTTGATATCAATGGTTGCAATGTGCTTAATGTCTGATATATCCAATTGTTTTTCCGATAGAGCCATATTTAATGCGGTTTTTATTGTGGCTAGGGGTGTACCCCGGTCACAACCAACACCTATGGATAGTTTTGCCCCCTGACCCAAAGGTGGACGGTAGATTACAGCTGTTTGTGGCCACTGATTGATTATATGCTTAGTATCGCTGTTATGGGTGATCCATAAAAGAGCATCATGATTTTTGGGGTCTGCCTGTTTAATGTCGGAAAGCAACTTAATATTATTGTTGAGCTTGGGCCAGGCATCCATCCAGCGTTTGCTGCCACACTCTTGAACCAATGCAACAGGCTTATCATTTACCACCGCTGCCGCAGTTCGGGTTAAATTATTACTATCAGCCTCTATCTGCCAGTTAAGATCTTTACCCAGGAGATCAACAGCAATTGTCCCCATACTATCAGATGCTGTGGTTATTATCGGCAGTGCCGAAAAAATTTTTGCCACTTCATGGGCATATTGATTGGCTCCACCAAGATGACCAGATAAAACCGGTATTACAAAACGGGCCATCTCATCTATAGCCAACACCGCTGGATCTTTGGTTTTGGATATAAGATGGGGGGCTGTGAGACGTACTACCGCTCCCAAGGCAGAAAAAAAACAGATGGGATTATGGTTTTTAAGAAGATCTTTAATATAACCAGCAAGGGGAGGGGTTAAAGGTTGCACATCTCCTTTTAACTCATCACCCCAGGGTTTAAGGATATATAGCTTGGCATCGGGCCAGTGTTCAGCAAGTGTTGCAGCATTT
Organism: Magnetococcales bacterium; assembly: GCA_015232405.1. Taxonomy (GTDB): domain Bacteria; phylum Pseudomonadota; class Magnetococcia; order Magnetococcales; family JADFYX01. The sequence continues at coordinate 13,638 of JADFZS010000033.1, forward strand.
GTTGCTCCACGTTTGGTAATTGCAACCAGGGCAGGGGTGGTCATTTTCTGTTGCCCAAATTTGCTTCTCCATCATTACAGTGAACAATCAACAATGATAGATAGTGTACCCTGTTACCTTTTAGGGAGGCGATATCGGTTATGAGTTTTTCATCAGGTGAACCAGCGCGTTCAACAAATGCACATTTGTGCAGAAGGTTGCGATTTTCCAGAAGAGTGAGAATTTCATCAAGCACAGGGCGGACTTTTAAAAGCACCACTGTTTCAAATTCGCTGAAAAGTTGGTCTAAACGCTCATTACCAACAGTAGCTGCAACTATAGCCAGGCTCTGGTCTCCTTCACACAACCCTTTTTGGTGCATGGCTGCTCCAGCAAGGGGAGAAGAAACACCCGGTATTATTTTAATATTTATATCGGGATCAATTGCCAATACTGTTCTTTGCAAATGACCAAATGTGGAGAAAAATGAGGCATCACCCTCCACTAAAAAAACCACATCCAAACCGCTGTTAAGGGTAGCTAAAACCTGTTTTGCAGCAATGGTCCATTTTTCCACCAATATAACCGGATCTCTGGTCATGGGAAAGGAGAGGGCCAGGGTACTGTCTGGTGGGTTAATACCTGCCCTTTCAACTATCTGACGGGCATAGCTTATCTCATCTTTACGACTAACAGGCCATGCCCAACACCGGGCATTTTCCAAGGTGTTCCAAGCCAGTTTTGTTATCAAGCCCGGATCACCGGGTCCCAAAGAAGCAGCTATCAAACTGCCTTGTTTATTATTTGTAGGGTTCATAGTTGTTTAAAATCATAAAAAAATGTTGGTTAAGCCTGTTAATTTACCAGATTTAGGGTAATCAACCCATCAAGTGGGAATCTCTTGTTCTGCTTTTTTTGCAGCAACAATAAAAACAGGTGATTCCGGTACTAGCCGGTTCATAGCTAAAATCGGAGCAGAGCGGCTAACCTGTATTTGGCTCATCTGCCAATCCATGCCAATCTTTTTTAAAGTTACCAGAGCCTGGTTTAAATTCTCCAAGGTGATGAAATTCATAACCAGACGACCACCATCTTTAAGACGATCTGCCACTATTTTTATCAACTGCGCTAGTGAACCACCTGAGCCACCTATAAATACAGCATCAGGGTCGGGCCAATTTGTTAATCCTTCTGGAGCAGTACCAGCAAATAGTTGATAGTTGGCAATTTGTAGTTTTGCTCGGTTTTCTGAAATTGTTGCAAGCCTTGTTTGGTTTTTTTCCATGGCATAAACTTCACCACAATTCGCCAAACGAGCAGCCTCTAAACCGACACTGCCAGAACCAGCACCAATATCCCAAACAATGCTATCTTTTTGCAAGGATAGATAAGCAAGTGATACAACCCTGATCTCCTGCTTGGTAATAAGTGCTGTTGTAGATTCTGCTGGCAGAAACTCACTATCGGCAATGCCCAACAGTGGTTTTTTTATAGTATCTTCTGTTTGCTTTTTGCAACGGAGCAAAATAACAACATTCGGCGAAATGAACGCTGTTTTTAATATTTGTGAAGCTGTTTGGTTTGTTATTATGTTCTCTGTTGGGCTGGTTAGCTCTTGGGCGACCGTTATTAAAAACTCCCCTTCCAAATCAAGCATCAATAGCATTTTGGCAATACGGTTTGGGGTGTTTGCCGGGCTGGTCAAAAGGGCAATTTTATCTTCACTAAACAGGGCTTTAAAAAGAGGATATAGGGGGTGGTCAACGCCACTTGTCGGTTGCCAATCGCCACCATCTTTAGCATGTATGGATAGCAGTTTTGCATCGCTCCAGGAAATACCAAGGCGACTAAATGCCACCTGAATTGTACTGACATTTTCCATTACAACAATGGAGTTTTTCGGTAGTTTTTTTATGAGATATCCGGCAATTCCATGAAAAAGTGGGTCACCTGTCGCCAAAACAACCACCTGTTTTCCTTCGTTTTGAGCAGCGGTTATAAGCTCTGGCAGTTCTTTGATTTTACCTGAAAGTGAACACTGTTCAGACGTGTTTTTAAAGTTTGGGCGATAGAGTTTTAAAAAACGATCGTCAGCAATAATCAGGTCAGCTTGGGCCATGGTACGGCTGGCTTTTGGGGTGAGTTGATCCAGGCCGCCATCAAGGACACCAATTATGATACATTGGTTGTTTTTAGCCATTTTATTGTTCCCAATTAGCAAGTGGAGTGCCTGACAAACCAAATGCAATTACCTCTATTTTGACCTTTTTATCGAGACGAGTTGACATTGATTTTGCCACATCTTTTACCAGTAGTTGGTAGAACTCTTTTTCAAGTCCTTGCTCTTTTAATAACTCAGCAGCATGGCGAACTGTGATTGTTTTGGCAATTGTGTCACAGATATCAGTGGAGCCTCCAGCTTCTTTTGCTAAAGCTGCTACACGATCCATATCCAAACGGTTTTTATGGGCATGGGTATTATCCATACCCTGACCTATTTTTGCTAGCTTTCCCGCCATTGCTGCAACGACCACATGGGCTATGCTGTTTATTTTTGCACTCTCCATTGCTGCTGCAAAAAAATCTCCCATCTGAATAAAAGAGTATTCAGGCAGGTTGGGTTTTTGCTCCATTGCATAACGTTCTGTACGCCGTCCAGTTGTAAACACAATGGCGTCACAACCTGTTTTGCTGGCAACCTGTACCGCCTGTTGAATTGAAGCTTTATAAGCGGATGTAGAGTAGGGGTATACTATACCTCCAGTACCCAGTATGGATATTCCATCCATAATGCCGAGGCGGTGGTTAAGGGTTTTTTTTGCCATCATTTTACCCTCAGGAACCGATATGGTTATTCTAAGCCCATGGTTTTTTAATAATTTGGCACCCTCTTGCTTGACGTTGGCAATTATATTGGCCATTGGAACCGGGTTTATAGCTGGTGCTCCAACTGGCAGGCCCACACCTATACGTGTTATACGACCCACACCTTGACCACCATGAACCGTAACACTATCTGGTTTATCGTCAACTATTTCTACTTTGGCAGTAAGGTGTGCTCCATTGGTGCAGTCAGGATCGTCCCCAGCATCTTTTATCACAACAGCGGTGGCACTGTTTTTTCCCAGGTTGCAACTATCAACAGTAAAAGAGACTGTCTGACCGTTTGGCAGGAGGGTAGCAATGGTTTTGGGCGTTTTGTTGTTTGTCAGAGCTTTGCTGGCAGCCGCAGCAGCTGCTGCTGCACATGCTCCGGTGGTAAATCCAGTACGAGTACCTTTTTTAAAACGTTTGCTCAATTGGCCTTTCCCAAGGCAAGATCCATCAATGCGTGGAGAGCAGCAACTGCTAAAGTAGAACCACCCTTGGTTCCATCGATAGAAACCCATGGCACACTAGAGATACCCATTAACGCTGTTTTTGATTCAGCCGCAGAGATAAATCCAACAGGAACACCGACAATTAGGGCAGGACGAACATTCTCTTCTTCTATCAGGCGTAATATTTCCAACAGGGCTGTAGGAGCATTGCCAATGGCACATATACCACCCTCTAACAGCCCTTTTCTCCAAGCGGTACGAACAGCTTGAACGGTGCGGGTTGTTCCCTCTAGTTTTGCCTGTTTTATAACTTCGGCATCGGCATTGTATTGATATACTTTTACCCCTAGAGGTTCCAATCGTCTGGCAGTAAGCCCAGCTCTGATCATCTCAACATCTACAATAAGAGGTGCACCACTTTGTAAGGCATTAATCGCTGCTTTTATGGCTTTGGGGTGAAACTTGGTTAAACCATTAAAGGCAAAATCACCACTGGTGTGGATAAGACGGCGAACTATGTTCCACTGTTTTTCGTCATAAGCTGAATGATCACCGGAGTTCTCTTCAATCACCTTGAAAGATGCCGACTCAATAGCTGCGCCAGCTGGCACAATTGGTGGAGGTGTTGTGTTGTTCATAAATTTCTATCCATCATGGTGGTGGTGGTCAACATGGGCTTCGGCTATCTCTCTAAATTTACAACCATCACACTCCATCATATGTGTGGGTTGTTCTCCTTGGGCCTCTGCCAAACGTTGATCCATTATCTCAACGATTCTATCATTTATACCAAGATAACCAGCCTGAGCAATAGCCACTTGGGGATATTGACCTTGCAGACGTTCCACCTGTTTTGTAATGCGTTTTATCAATTTACCAGTAAAAAGGTAGTAGGGCAGAACAACCACCTGCATCATACCCAGCTTTGCCATTCTTTGCACCATGGTTTCAAGTCTTGGGTAGGTTACTCCTGTAAAGGCATATTCCACTATATCATGGCGGGTGGTTTCATAAACCCAGCGGCTCATTTTAGCCACTTCACTGTTGGCGGAACGGTCTGAAGAGCCTCTACCAAGTAGTATCACTCCGGTATTTTTTGGGTCCGGCATAGCCAAGGATACCATGGCGCTGTGGAGACGCATACGCAACAGTTTTAAAATATGATCATCACAGCCAATATGGCGAGCATAGATAAACTCAACTTGGGGATGGTTTATACGTGCTTTTTTGATATGCTCTGGTATCTCCATCTTCACATGACCAGCAGCATTGATAATCAGCGGTAGAGCAATAACCCTTGTAGAGTTTTTGGCCGCTCTGTCCAATCCTTCATCCAACAGAACATCGGCAAACTCGATAAAACAGACTTCAATACGGTCATCAGGCCGTTTGTTTCGCCAATAATCAGCAAAATCCTCAATCTCCTGATTACCCTCTTCTTCTCTGGAGCCGTGGCCTATTAATAATATGGTGTCACCCATGAATTTATTGTCCTTGTTTAGATGCTTTACGAAAGCCGTGTTCGAAAGCGGGGTTATAGAGTTTTGATTGTGGGGTGTCCTGTTGTAAGCAGGCTCCAAGTGCTGGGCTTACTATTATCATGCTTTGACTTTTTATCCCGGCCTTTTTGCACCTATCTTCTACATCTGCCAGGGTTCCCCGGATAATCTTCTGTTCACCTTCCCAAGAGGCCTTATGGACCACCAAAACAGGGGCATCTTCTTCCCAACCAGCAGCGGTTAGTTCCTCTCGGATTTTTGCTAACATTGTGATTGAAAGATGGATACACAGTGTGGTTTTGTGGCTGGCAAGATCCCGTAGTTGTTCCTTGGGGGGCATAGGTGTGCGACCTTCTACCCGTGTTAGAATTATGGTTTGGGTGGTTTCTGGTAGGGTTAATGTCTCCAAAGCGGCAGCAGCTGATGCTAGAGAGGAGGGTACGCCAGGAACAGATTTTACTTTTAGTCCTGCTTTTAAGAGAGGTTGGGACATTTCAGCCAATGCCCCATAAATAGCAGGATCACCAGTTTGCAGCCTAACCAATGTTTGTGTGTGTTTACTTTGCTCTAAAAGCCAATCTGTCATCTCATCCAGGGTCATACCGCTGGAGTCAGCCACTACTGCATCTTGCTTGGCAAACTGTAAATGCTCAGGGCTAACCAATGAGCCAGCATAGAGTATTGCTCCGGCCTCTCCTAGAAGATCCCGACCACGAACAGTGATAAGATCAGGAGAACCTGGACCTGCTCCAACAAACCATACCGTCGCCATAACTGTTTTAACCTTATAAAGTCCAAGGGGCAAACAAACGGAACGAACTTGAAAACAAAAAGGATGTCGTGCCGTCCATGTCGCCCGCTGCAACATAAAAAACGAGTTCTAACTCAGGCCGGTCTACGGACTTACAAGGGGTAAAAAAATACGTACTTACAAGCAGCCTTCCCACGGGTTGAAGCGCAGTGGCTTGTTATAGCTTGTTACCCTCGATCACCGTTGCAGGGGCAGTGGCGGATTTATGGTAGCTTGATAAAAAAAATTACCGCTCTTCCCGGACACCTGAATCAATCATTGGCCTAAAAACTACCATGCAGCAACATGAAGTCAAGGGTTGTATTATATGTTGTCTGCATTTTGGTTGCGAATAACCGTTCGGTAATCCCAGGCTGTACCTTGATTTATCTATTATGCAATATGTGGCTTTTATATATTGTTAAGTCAGCCATTTTGCACATATTTCAGGCATAGAAGGGAAATACCAATGGACGTAGCTAGCACGGATATTTTGTCTTTGAACCCCGCCATCGCCTCGTTGTAGATTGAAAGCTTGGGGTAGGGTGGTGGCATCGCGTTTTGAATGGTGAAACTCATGGCCCCTGACCCCGGATAGCTCCAATCGATAGCCAAGGCCAGCAAGTTTTGGGGTCATTTTGGTGTGGATTGGCAGTAATGCCCCCATAGGCCAGCTTTTTCCATCATGATCACCAAGGGTCTCACCTATTGCCATCATACCACCACATTCCGCCAAAACAGGGCCGCCATTTTTGGCAAAATTACGGATGGAGGGCCAACTTGATGATAGTGATAGCTCCTTGGCAAATAGTTCTGGATAACCACCGGGAAGCCACAGAGCTTGGCTGTTTCTCGGTAGTTCATCACCTGCCAATGGTGAGAAAAAATGGATATCTCCTCCTGTGTTTTCAAGCCATTCCAAGTTGGCAGGATAGATAAAACGAAAAGCATGATCTTTGGCTACGGCGATCTGTCTACCGGACAAAAGTTTAGCACTCGCCAAAGCCGGGGTAATATCTTGAGGTTTTTGGGTTGTGTTGGCTACGCAGCTTAACAGCTTTTCGATATCTATGTTAAGGTCATCTCCGAGCTTTTCCCACGGTGTGTCGGGATGTTCTTCGGGAAAAATAAGACCTAGATGACGCTCTTTTAACTGCATATCTTCTTGGCGTGGAAGCCATGCAACCAAGGGCGGCAATCCGTTATCACACAATAGATCATCTAAAAGTTTGGCGTGGCTTTGGCTGCCAACCATATTTGCTACTATTCCTGCAATTGAAAACCCATTTGCCGCTGCCACAAAGCCATTTATCAGAGGCACAATAGAGCCAGCCATACCCCTAGCATTAATTACCAATAAAACAGGTAAGCCGAGGGTTTTTGCCAAATCTGCAGTAGAGCCTGGACCGCCAACCCCCGATTTTCCATCAAACAGTCCCATAACACCTTCTACCACCCCAATGGCGTTGTCACGTTTTTGCTGAAAAAGTGTGCGACACTCCTGACTACCCACCATAAATGTGTCCAGGTTGTATGACGGTCTACTGCATATCGCCTGATGCCATGCAGGATCTAAATAGTCTGGCCCGGCCTTAAAAGGGGCTATGTTTATGCCGGCATTTTTTAAAGCAGACATCAAAGCCATGGTTATTGTGGTTTTGCCCGAACGGGACTGCACACCAGCAACTATAAATCCGGGTGGGCTGTTTTGGTTATATTTGTTTTTGTGGGACATAGGTTATCCGAAGCAAGGTAAAAGCAATAAAATTCAAAAAAAGAGGTCGCATCAATGCAGATACTGTTTCCTGACAGCTTGGGAAATGGGGCTTAACGCCCCATATAAAGGATAATGTATAGATAAAAATTATTCTCTAACAGGTTTAGCTCTAATCATCTCTGCTTTTTTTCAAAAAGGAGTTGAAAAAGCTATTTTTCATTTTTGAGGTTACAGAACGAGGAGTTAAATTGGTTGGCTCGTTGGGTTTGCGAACTCCGGCTGTCGGTTTTACCACTGGTTTTGTGGCTGCCACTTGATTGGCTTGGGGTTTAGCAACATCTGCTTTACTTGCGGCAGGAGCAGTTGTTTCAGGGGTTGTTGGGGTCTGTTTTTTATCTGATGATTTTTGCCACATAATCTCCTGTTTGGTCAACGCTCTCTCTTTGGATATTATGGGAACTACAGATAGGGGTTCAGGAGCAACAAACCCTGAACCCCTCTTGGCTGGAGCAACCCCAGCAGGAATCACATTAGCAGGTTTACCGGGTATAAAACCGGGCTTGGCTTGAGGCGTTTGCTGTTGTTTCTGGCTAACAGTGCTAGGGGTGGTTTTGGCAACTGCTATCTGCTTTGGTGAGACATGAGCAGACTTAACAGGTGGAGCCGCTTTTGCCTTGACTGGAGCCACTACTTGAGGCTTGGTTGTAGCTGCAAGTTGCTGTTTAACTGGCACAGCTACTTGGGGTTTAACGGGAGCAACCTGCTGTGAGTCAGCAGGAACAGAGTGAACCGTAGGTTTATCAGTCACAATATTGGCTGGTGATGATACAACCGAAATAGGTTTAGCAGAAACAAACGCCGGTTTTGTCTGTTTAGCCGGGGCTGGCTCTGTTTGTGGTTTTTGTGGCTCTGGAGTCTTTTTATCCTGTTCTGCTTTTATCAGTCGCTCTTGTCTAACCAAGTTAGCAGATTTTGGTGATTTTTTCGCACTAAACTGATGCAAAACTTTTTGCCGGAAATTATCAGGATCCAAACTGTTGGATAGAGTCTGAGACCGAGAGCTTGTGGTGCCTTGTTTGGTTGCTGCCAGCTCATCAACCTGTTTTTGTAGCTCCTTGGCTGTTTTCAAAAAGCCCTTATCCAAGTTGGCAACTCTTGGTACATCGGGGTTGTATGAGGTCATTATCAAATTGCTGCGATCACCAATCTCTCTTAGTAGTGCAATTACCTCTGGTTCTGATATCGGGTGGTTATCCTCAATTCTATCTACTAACTCCTGAATTGACTTGGTGAGATAATCAGACTGCTCACCAAACTGATCAATTAAATACTGTTTCATACTCTTCATCAGTTCGATGAGAGACTTACCTTCAATACTTTGAGCTGTAAATGTTCTAGCTGGGGTTTTGGCAACATCCCAGTGTATCTCTTTGGCTACATTTATCGGAGCTGGACTTTGAACCAACTTTTTGCCAGCAACACCAACTACATCTGAATATACCTCGCCTGGGGCTGACAAAGCCCATTTTGGTCGATCTTGTTTAGGTTCAGGAGCAGGGGTGGGGGCCGGAACAGGTTTAGTATGTTGTTCAACAAGTTTGGCGGTTGCCTCCTGGAGATTTTTTTGTTCTTCCAATTTGCTTGCTGTGGTTTGCAGAGATTTGTCCAGCAGAGATTCAAGTTTGGATGTCTCACTTTTAACCGCACTTCTTACACTGTCAGCAGAGACAGCCTGAAGATTTTTTTGCTCTTCAAGTTTGGCAGCGGTAGTTTGTAGGGTTTTATCCAGCAGAGATTCAAGCTTGGATGTCTCACTTTTAACCGCGCTTTTCACACTGTCAACAGAGACAGCCTGGAGATTTTTTTGCTCTTCAAGTTTGGCGGTGGTGGTTTGTAGGGTTTTATCCAGTAGAGATGCAAGCTTGGATGTTTCACTTTTAATTGCACTTCTAACTATATCTGCAGATATCGGCTCTGCAATCTCAATTTTTGTCGGGGTAGCCTTGTTGTTAATTGCCGCCTCAAGGCTGCTGGCAATTCTGTTTGACTCTGTTTTGATTGTCTCAAGCAGACCTTCGGGGGTTAAATCTTTGCCAAGGTTGTTAATGGCAACAGATATGGCTTTGGTTATGGTGTTGGTCTGGTTTGCTATACTTGGCCCAATGAGAGAGGCAACTGCTTTTGCTGTCTCCTTTGGTGATTGTCCGGCAAGTTGTGATGATATGCGGTCTCCCTGTACATTTATGGAGTTGACAATCTCCAGACGACGGCTGTTGTGTTCCCGGTTGTCAGCCATGGCCTGGGCGCGTAGCTCGGCAGTCAGATGTTGAGACTCAGATTGAATTGCTGCGATGAGAGGCTGTAAATCGATATCTTGATCTTCTAACAGGGTGATTTTTTCACTTAGCTCTTGTATCTGACGGTGGGACTCATTCTGGATAGCGGATAGAATAGGCTGTAAGTCGATATTCTGCCCACTTTCGCGGATAGCCCTGGCAATTGCTTGATCCACCACTTCAGCCTGACTTTGTTTTAACCTAGCGCTCTCCTCCTTGACGGATGCCAGTACTGTCTCAAGGGAGGTTTTCTCTTTTAGCTCTTGGGCTAGCTGTTGGGACTCCTCTTGCATGGTAGATATGACACTCTGCATATCAACATCTTTACCACTTTGTTGAACAGCAACTTGAATCGCTTTTTGAGTTAATTTTGATTGGCTCTCGATCAACCTTGCGCTCTCTTCTCTAACTGCTGCCAAAAGAGGCTCAATTGCGGTTTTCTCTTTTAGCTCTTGAGCTAAATTTTGAGAAGTGGCCTCAACTGCTGCAATTACGGAGTTCAAGTCGATATTTTGCCCGCTTTGCTGTACTGCTCTGTTAACTGCCTCTTCTATTAATTGTGATTGATCATGCAGCAGTTTGGCACTCTCATTTTTAATGGCATCCAATACAGGGGCGATATTGCTGGTTTCATGTAGTTCCTGCATCAAATGTTGCGACTCGTCACGCATGATCTCTAAAATTGGCTGTAGATCAATGTTTTGTCCATTTTCATGGACAGTCTTGACGATAGCTTTTTCCATCAACTCAGATTGACTCTTAATTAACCTTTCGCTCTCCTCTTTTACTGCATTCAATACAGGTGTAAGTGTGATTCTATCTTCAAGGTTTTGGGTCAACTCTTTAGAACTTGTCTGGAGTGCCTCTAAGATAGGTTCTAAATCAAGTTTGGTATTGGCATGTTTGGTAATTGAGTCAAGAGCTTCTTGCAACTGCTTGGATTGACTCTTAACCAGTTGACCAACCTCACCACGTAATATTTCCAATATGTTGGAGCTTGCTAGTTGATCGGATATTCTTGTGGATACTTTTGCTCCCTCTTCTTGTATAACCGCGATCAAGGGTTTGAAATTCATCTGCCCATCTGCATAACGGGTTGCAACTTCGGTCATGGTGTTTTGCAGAGTATCAAACTGGTCAGAAGAGATCTTCTCCATGTACTCTTCCAATGATTTGGCAACAGGAGCTATGGTGACCTGTTCTGTAACCTGCTCAATAATATTGGCACTTTCAATTTGAATAGACTCTATAACCCTCTCCATGGCTTGTGACATACCACCACCTGCCATGAGGTCCGACATGGTATCACGTATGGTTTGGGTTTGATGGGCTGCGGCAATCTCTGATTGGCTCTGCAACACCTCTAAAATTGGTTCCAGTGTCACCTGTTTTGTGAGACGTTCCACAAGTTTTTCATTTTCACTGTGTAGTATATCTGTCAACTGGCTGGAGATGGAGTTTGCATCAAGCTGGGCTAAAATTCTGCCGCCACTCTCACGGATCTCTTCCAACACTGGCTCTAGAGCCAAACTGTTGGGAGAATTATTTCTGGTAGAATCGGCAATGAGTGACTCAATAATAGTGGTGAGGCTGTCGGAGAGGGTGACAGACTCTTTTTGGATGGCTGCAACAACAGGTTCTAAATTAAACTCCTGATTGTCATTGAACCTCTCAACCAGCTCTACTAGGCGGCTCATCTCTGTTTTCATGGAGTCAACAAGAGAATCCGGGGTCAAAGCACCACTGGCTAGATCATTTACCGCTTGGGTTATGGACTCTTTAACCGCTTCACTCTGGGTCTGTAACAGACGTTCTCCCTCCTGCTTAACTGCAACAACCACAGCTTCAAGGTCAGAAATTCCGTTGGCCCCCTGCATACCCACATTCTCTAGAGCATCTTGCAGGGTTTGCGAATGGTTCTCTAAAATATGCTCCCCTTGGTCACGAAGTGCTGTCAAAATAGTCTCAAGGGATAGGTTCTGGGCATTTTGCCCTTCAGCCAACTGTTCCAACACACGGTTGGATTCAAAATTAATTGACTCAATAACAGTATCAGTGGAATAGAGTTCATCGACGCTGGCTATAACACTACCCATAGCTTCACGGACAATTTCACTCTGACGGCTAAGAACTCTCTCACTTTCAGATTTTATTACATCAACAATTGCATCAATTATTGTTTCTAAAACAGGCTCATTACTACTGTTTGGTATTGTTACTTCTGCTAAAATCTCCTGCATTACCCGTGTTTGATTAATCGCCAGCTCTTCCCCTTGGGTTTTAATTGCATCTAAAACTGGGGCAAGGGTCCAGCCGTCTGATGAACCATCATTCTGTTTGGCAAAGGTAGCGTGGATCGTCTGTTGCAGGGTGTCGGCCAAATATGAGGTTTGGTTCTGCACAGCGTCCAGCAGTGGTTCCATGGAGATAAGTTCAGCTGACTCCAAGGAGGCATTTGCAAATGCCTCACGGACAAAACTCTCCTGCATACTAGACAGCTTGGCAAGCTCATCACGAACAGCAGAAACCACATCTGCTTGACCAATACCATCGGTGGCAGTGATGTTGATCTCATCCATCAGCTGCCTGATATTCTCATTTTGGTTGAGTATCACATTTTGTGCTTCAGTACGTACAGACTCTACAACAGTCTCAATGAACATGGCGTTGGGGCCACTGTTGGCATCCAACCTTTCAGATAAGTTGAAAGCCTCAGTTTTAATTGCAGAAACATCATTAACCAACTCACCAAGAATACTTCTGATTACATTTTCCTGGCGTTCTATCTGGTGTAGGTTTTCAGCCTTCATGGTGGCGATCAGTGGTTCAATTGCCGTACCTCCATCACTGTTACTAACTGCAATATCGCTTAGAGTGTCATGAAGAACCATTGTTTGGGTTTTGACTAACTGTTCACTCTGGTTGCCCAATGCAGCTAGAACAGGTTCTAGAGAGAGACCAGCTAGTTCATCCTTGAGCAGTTTTTCTTGGCTTTTCATCAACTGTTCAGTACCGTTTTGCAATACATCAATCATCTCATCTATTGAGAATGAATCGTTTAAGCTATTAACAAGATCACTCAACGCTGCGTGCATATCGATATTTTGGTTATCAGCCAGTTTGCTGGTGTGGCTGTTAATCTGCGCCACAGCTTTATCAAATGATATGTCTGTTATTGCCTCACGAATGGTTTTGTCCTGTTTTTCCATCAACTGAGCTGTCTCAGCTTGTAGGGCAACAATAATATTTTCGTTGGAAAGTGAATCCTCAAGACCTTCAATGTTGTTATTTAAAAACTCTTGCCGTTCAGCAACATCATCTATAGCTTGCAACACTTTTTCAGGAGCTAAAGATTGATTCAACCCATTTACAGCACTATCCAAAGCATCTTTTATAATTGAACTTTGCTGCTCTAACTGGCGGTCAGATTCTGTTCTAATTGCAGCTAAAAGTGGTTCAATGGTTAGTTCATTGTCACCACTACTCTCCACAATTTCACCCAAAGCCACTTCTAAAGCCTCGTTTTGGTTTTCTGCATGGTTTTCCAGTGCTGCTAAAACAGGGGCAATGGATATGGCAGATACTTTATCCAATAGCTCTGCATTTTGGTTCTTCATATCTTGTAGCAGATTATCATTGCCGATGGATTTACCAATTTTGGCAAGATCCACAGTTATGGCCTCTTGTTTTGCTGCCAACTTCTCTGTTTGGGCTTGAATTGCTGCTATAACACTCTGGGTATCTGGAGCCAGAGATCTGTTAAGGTCAGCCACTGCACTATCTAAAGCGTCACGTATGACCGTCTCATTTTGATCCAACTGTCGGGTGCTCTCTGCCTTAACAGCAGCCAATAGGGGTTCAATGGTTATTTTGCCATCCCCACCACGTACTGCAATGTCACCCAATACCTGTTGCAGAGCTTGGCTCTGGTTTTTGGATACCTGTTGCCCTAGCTGCTTAAGTGCTTTAAGTACTGGCTCCATTGAGATACCAGCTACTGTTTGTTGTATCTGCGCTGTCTGACCTCTTATCTCGTCAAGAATCTCATCGTTGTTTATGGACTGGGATAGTTTGGCAATATCAACATTGATACTGCTTTGCTGTTGAGTCATTTGCGCAGTTTGTGCCTCGATGGCATCAAGCACCCCTTGTGTATTTGGTGCTAGTGACTCGTTGAGTTCTGCAACTGCACTTTGAAGGGCGTTATGAATTATGGTCTCTTGCTGTTCTAATTGGCGAGCGCTTTCAGCTTTAACGGCTGCCAAAATGGGATCAATGGAGACTTTACCATCTCCTTGCCGTACAGCGATATTAGCCAAAGAGTGTTGCAGGGCCTTGCTCTGGCTTTTTGCCATTTTTTTACTTTGGCTTTTAAAAGTATCCAAAATTGGTTTTAAAGATATTCCAGATACTCTGTCCAATAACTTGGCGTTTTGCCTCTTGATATCATTTAACATCTCATCGGAAGACAGAGCTGTTTTGAGTTTGGAAATATCTTTGCCAAGATCACCTGTTTGGGCCTTGATGGTGGCAATCAATTTATCTGTATTCGGGGCAACTTTTTTGCTTAACTCTGCAACTGCACTATTCAAGGCTTTGTGGACCAAAGACTCCTGCTGCTCAAGTTGTCTTTCACTGCCAGCTTTAACAGCAGCCAAAATGGGTTCAATCTCAAGTTCACCATCAATATTACGTACCGCTATATCATTTAAAATTTGTTGTAGTGTCTGGCTTTGCTTGGTAGCTATCTCTTCACCTTGAGTTGTGATGGCTTGCAATATTGGCTCAAGGGAAATGTCGGAAATTTTATCAATTAGTTGTCTGTTTTGTGATTGTATCTCAGCAAGAATAGCATCACTACCTATAGACTCGCCAAGCTTGGCTATATCAACAGTAATGGCATCCTGTTTTTCTGCCATCTGTTCACTCTGCAGTTGAATGGCATCAATAATTGAGTCTGTGGTGATAGATGCGTTAAGTTCAGCAATCTCTTCGCTAATGTTATCAGCTTGGTTTTGAATTGCCTCTATAACTGTATCTGTATCCGGTGTAAGTGATTTTTTAAGATCAGCAACAGCAATTTCCAAAGCTTTGTCGATGATTGTCTCTTGCTCTTTCAGCTGTCTTTCACTGCCGGCTTTTACCGCTGCTAGCAGTGGATCAATAGATATTTCCCCATCACTACCCCGAACAATAATATCATCCAATGCCTGTTGCAGTGTCTGGCTTTGGATTTTTGCCATCTCTTGGCTTTGGGTTTTTATGGCTTCTAAAACCGGATCAAGGGAGATATTGGATATGCCAGCAATAATTTTTGCATTTTGTGCTTCAATTTTGGCAACCAGGGCGTCACTATCAAGGGCCTGCTCCAACCTACCCATGTTCAGAGTAATGGCATCCTGTTTTTCGGTAATTTGTGTTGTTTGACTCTGTATAGCATCAATTACCAAGTCACTATTTGGTGCAAGAGATCGGTTAAGGTCAGCTACTGCACTATCCAAGGCGTTGCGAACTATACTTTCTTGCTGCTCCAACTGCCTTTCGCTACCAGCTTTAACTGCTGCAAGCAGTGGGTCTATTGCCATCTCACCATCGCCACCTCTAACTACAATTTCATTCAGTGCCTGTTGCAGTGTTTGGCTTTGGCTCTTTGCCATCTCTTGGCTTTGGGTTTTTAGAGCTTGTAAAATTGGTTCTATTGAAATTGCTGATATACCATCAATAAGCTTGGTATTTTGTTCTTGAATGTCGGCAAGTAGAGCATCATTATCTTGAGTGTCACCAAGTTTTGCAATATCAACGGCAATGGCATCCTGCTTTTGAGCCAACATATCGGTTTTGGCTGCAATCTGTTCTGTTTGGCTGTGAATGGCATCAATAACATCATCTGAACTGTTAGCTGCAGAGATCTTGGCAATATCCTGGCTGATGCTAGCAGTTTGATTTTCAATGGCCTCAATAACAGTTGCAGTATCAGGAGCAAGGGATCTGTTAAGGTCGGCAACAGCACTATCCAAAGCTTTACGAACTATATTCTCTTGCTGCTCCAACTGTCTTTCGCTACCAGCTTTTACCGCTGCAAGCAGAGGATCAATTGCCATCTCACCATTATCACCTCGTACAGCAATATCATTAAGTGCCTGTTGCAGCGTTTGGCTTTGGCTCTTTGCCATCTCTTGGCTGTGGGTTTTTAAAGCTTGCAAAATTGGCTGTGATATACCGGAAATGCCATCAATAAGTTTGGCATTTTGCGCTTGAATATTGGCAAGCTGTGCATCATTATCAATTGAGTCACCAAGCTTTGCGATATCAACGGTGATGGCATCCTGTTTTTGTGCCAACTGTTGGCTTTGTTGATTAATGGCCTCGATAACATCATCTGAACTGTTAGCTGCACTAATCTTGGCAATATCCTGGCTGATGCTAGCAGTTTGATTTTCAATGGCCTCAATAACAGTTGCAGTATCAGGAGCAAGGGATCTGTTAAGGTCGGCAACAGCACTATCCAAAGCTTTACGAACTATATTCTCTTGCTGCTCCAACTGTCTTTCGCTACCAGCTTTTACCGCTGCAAGCAGAGGATCAATTGCTATCTCACCTTCACCACCTCTAATTACAATATCTTCTAAAGCCTGTTGTAGTGATTGGCTATGGCTATTTGCAATATCTTGGCTGTGGGTTTTAATGGCATCAATAACTGGTTCCAATGAGATACTGGAAATACTATCTAGAAGTTTGGCATTTTGTGACTGTAAATCAGCTTGTAGAGCATCAATTGTTATGGAGTTGTCAAGTTTATCTATGTTTTCAATGATCGCATTTTGTTTTTCATCAATCAGGTCAGTGTGACTCTTAAGTGCATCAAGAACACTGTCTTGGTTTATGGACTCGTTAAGCACAGAGATATTCTGGTTTAGAGCCTCTTGTTGTTGATTCAAACTGGTGGTTTGGGCGTGTATAGCCTCTAGCACACTTTCGCTATCATGAGTTTGAGATCTATTAAAATCACTCACCGCACTATCTAGAGCTTTTCTAACAAGCGACTCCTGCTGTTCCAATTGTTGTTGGGTTCCATCTTTGATGGCGGCTAGCAGTGGATCTATGGAAATTTTACCATCTAGATCTTTAACTGCCACATCCCCAATGGCTTTATGTAGAGCTTGGGTTTGGCTTTTTGCTATCTCCTGACTCTGGGTTTTTAGGGCATCTAATACTGGTTCAATGGAGATGTTGGATATGCTGTCAAGCAACTGGGCAGTTTGTGACTGCATATTTGCAAGAAGAGAGTCCTGATCTATGGAGTCACCAAGCTTGGCAATTTCAACGGTTATGGCATCTTGATTTTCAGTTATCTGATCTGTTTGGTTTTGAATTGCTTCAATTACCGAGTCAGAAGATATTGATTGGTTGAGTTCAGCAATATCCTGACTTAAAGCCTCTTGCTGTTTACTTAACATCTCTGTATGGGCCTGTAGGGTCTCCATAACAGAGTCAGAAGCCAAGGCTTTATTTAGCTCGGCAATATCCTGGCTCAAGCTCTCTTGCTGTGTGCTTAAGCTATCGGAATGTTTCTGAATTGCCTCGATAACATTGTCATTGGATAGAGATTTGTTAAGACCAGCAATATCCTGGCTCAAGCTCTCTTGCTGGGTGCTTAAGCTGTTGGAATGTTTCTGAATTGCTTCGATAACTATATCAGGAGATAGGGATCTGTTGAGTTTGGCAACGGTTCCATCAAGTGCTTCACGTATAATGGCATCTTGTTGTTCAAGCTGCTTTTGGCTGGCTGCTTTAACAGCTGCTATAATTGGTTCTACAGTTATCTCACCATCAGCACCCCGTACTGAAATATCACCCAAAACCTGCTGTAATACCTGAGATTGTGATTTTGTAAGCTCATCACTTTGGGTTTTTAGAGCCTCTAATACAGGCTCCAAAGAGATATCAGAAACTTTCTCTAACAGTTGGCTTGTTTGGGCCTGAATATCTTCAATAATAGTGTCACCAGACAGGGAATCACCAAGTTTGGCTATATCACTATTGATGGCGTTCTGTATTTTGGCCAGACGATCTGTTTGGTCCTGTATAGCTGAAATAATGCTATCCTGATCTGCTGGTTTTCCCTCTTGGTTAACTGAGTTACTAATTTTTGCTAAATCAACGCTAATTGTTTCTTGTGTGGATTTAATAGCGTCAGTTTGGTCCTGTATAGCTGATAGAATATTATCTGAAGCAAGAGTTTTGTTGAGATTTGCCAAATCAAGGTTGATGGTCTCTTGGGCTTTTGCCAGACGACTGGTTTCGTTTTTGATGGTTGTAATAAGATTATCGGGGGAGAGGGATCTGTTTAGTTCAGTTACAGCACTCGATAGAGCATCACGGATGATGGAGTCCTGTCTGCCCAGCTGTTTTTCACTTTCAGATTTTACCGCTGCTAAAAGAGGTTCAATAGTGACTTCACCATCACTACCTTTAACAGCTATATCACCCAGGGCTTGCTGTAGTGTTTGGCTCTGAGATCTGGCAAGTTCCTGACTTTGCGCTTTTAGGGCTTGTGCCACCTGATCCAACAGAGGCTGATCCTGCATCAACTCTCTGGTTTTTATTCCTTCCGAAAGTACAGCCTCCAATAGATTTTCTTGGGTTGACTCTTTTATCTCGTCAGTTTTTTTGGTGAATACAGTTGCAGATTGATCCAATCTTTTTGATGCCTGGATCAACTCATCCGTTGTTGCATTAAATTGTGATTGAAACTGGTTGGTTAACTCTCCCAAGGTTTCCCGCAGTGCTTGTTGGTTGTTCTCCAACAATCGAGCACCCTCTTCACGCAGAGCCTCTTCAACTATGTTAATGGACTGGTTGGCAAGTTTCCCGGCGTTCTCTTCTAGGTTGGATACCGATTTATCAATACGGTCTGATGTTCGGCGTAAATTTTGGGTTTCGGCTTCAATCTGTTTGTGTAGTCTGGCTGTGGCATCGTTTAACAGCTCTTTTGATACCTCTTTATTCTGTTTGCTAAATTGCGTCCCCTCATTACGTATGGTTGCAATTATCGGTTCAATAAAAGCTGGGCCTTGAAGTAATTCGGTAATTTTATCTATACCCTCTTGGGTAGCATCACTTGTACTTTCAAAAGCAACTGTAGTGGGCTTGCCTTCGGGAAATAGTTCTGCTAGTTGCTGGGTGATTTTACCCAGACCTTTTTGTATAACCTGCTCTTGGCGGACCAATAGTTGGTCCATATCTTTTTGCACCGAAACTAAAAGCTGTTTTGCCTCACCCGGTTCAGATGTTGGAGTGGTCATCTCCCCTAAAGACTCCCTTATGGTCCTCTCCTGGGACTTGGCCAAGCCAGTTATCTCTGCGCGAACACTATCGAGAATAGGGGTGAGTGTTGTCTGAATAATGTTGGTAAGTTGCTCATCCAAATCTATTGATATTTTATTATCAGAATCTTTGGATAGGACAGGCTTTTTTCCTCGTTCTTTTCTAACCTCATCAGTTAGGGATTCAACAGCGGCAATAACCTCGTTAACCGTTTTTTTTGTCAGATTATCCATGGAGCTATCAAGATGGTTGACAATCCGGTTCATGGAGTTGTCAGCAAAATAGCTGTTATCCTTAACGCCACCTTTGGCTGCATTGCCTTCAAGATCATTAAAGTCAATACGCTGGTTTAACAGATAGATAAAATAATCCAGCTGTTGGTTCTGTCTATAGGCTTGGTTACGCTGACCCCAGGAGAAAATCAACCCGGTAAACATGCCAACCAAAACAGGAAAAAATTTAAAAGATACTTCGTTAAGAAAAGAGCCTAACACCTGTTGGGAGTGGTTGACATCACTTGCAGCAAACTCTTTTGAGACAAAAAACAGCCCGGTAATAAGAAAGGTAAAAGAAATTAACAGCCCGGTTCCCACAAGATATCTGGGCATATATTTATAATAGTGAAGCTCAAAATCCTTTAAAATATTATCCAGGTTGAAATAATCGTCGGGATTTTTAGTACCAAGCACAGAGTTTGCGCCATCTACAACAATCAAGTTTCTTTTAAAGGCAAACCACTCTTTGGCAAGTAGGCGGTTGTTGGTGAGTTGACCATCGACATGTTGAAAATGATCTATAAAGAGCTTTTGGTTGGGGTAGAGATCCAATACCGCTACAGCATCTTCCAAGCTTGCTTGAATGGGGCGGTGATGTTGTAGCCGTAATACCAGCCAACTGATAAACCCCCAAACCAGGATGACTTCACCAAACATCCATGAAGCCCAAGGCTGGTTTAAGAATATTAAAAACTCTTCGATCATAGGTGTGGACTCACTAAAATAACCGGGTTTGTAAATTTGTGTTATAATTTTGTCAAAATTTTAATTCTGGTTAACTTATACAAACATGCAAAACATATTCCTAAACAGATTAACTATCGGCAGAAATGTTCAAAAACACAACCAAAATTTGATATTTAGGGGTAATTTATCCAGCATTTATCGCAATACATGAAATATTCGCCCTAAATGACCTACTGTAAATGTTTTTTAATGTAATTTGTCTGACAAAACTGATCTGTCATAATAATGACGAATAAATGCTTTTTAGACAAATGTTAATCTTATTAACGAAAAGATGGAAAGGCTATATAGTCAAATTGCAAGCTAGAATGTCAGCAAATTCCAATGTTTCGGTTTTTTTTATTAGTAAAAGTTAAAAGAGGCATATAGTGTGCTTAAGGAGTATTTGTAACTTATCAGTTATGTTAGTGGAGCGGTAATGGAACATGAAATAAATTTGACGGATCTGATTAACTTTCTCTCCAAAATTTCTGGGTTTAAAGGTTTATCGAGAATGGAGATGGAGGAGTTGATCGCTCCAATAATTAGTATAGCGGTATTTGAACCCGGTCAACATATAATTCAACGTGGCACAGTTGGACATTCGGTCTATTTTTTATATAGCGGCAGGGCTAGAGTTGATATCGATAAAGATACCCATTTTTATGTCGATGAAGGTGAGCTATTTGGTGAGATGTCTCTAGTAACCAAAGAGAAAAGAAGTGCCGATGTGGTATCAGTGACCAGGGTGGTATGTCTAACAATTGATATTGAGACATTTCAGACTGTTATGTCTAACCATTGGCAAATTACAAAAGCAGTTGCCAGCCTGATTGGTGACCGTAGAATAGAGCGGCTTGCTACACAAAACTAGTAACCAGAGGTTTGAATTGCGTGAGAACTTTACTGAATAGACATCAACCCATCCCGTTGATAGAGATATTATTGAGCTTTGGCATTCTATTTCTAATCATATTAGTAGGCTGGCGTTTGTATCATGAGGTCTCTGTACCTATTGAACCCCAAGTTGCAACTCAAGCAAAAGTAGTTCCCGAGAGATCTTTACGGCTACCTGTTCAAGCTACAATCAACCATGCCACTCCTAAAAAAGAGGTTCAAATCTCAGCTAAAGAGTACAAACGGATAATTGATCTGGAGCGGCAGGTAGTTACCCTTACTGTTAATCAACAGAGCCATAAAAAACAGCTGGAACGTTTTTTAAACTTGGAGCGTGATGTAGCATCAATTGTTGCTGCCAAAGATAGCCATAAAGATAATTTAGACCGTATAGCCAACTTGGAACGTGGAGTTGCAAATCTTGCTGCTGGTCAAACTGTGCAACGGGAAAACTCTGATAGACTGGCTGATTTGGAGCGTGGTGTTGCCACTCTATCCGCTGTGCAGAAAGAACAGAAGGGAAACAACAGCCGTTTAGCTGATTTGGAAAGAGGAGTTGCGACACTCTCAGCCAAACAGGCAATTCATTCCCAACGCTCTTCACGGTTATTGAGTCTGGAGACTGAGGTTGCAGCCCTGACTGCAAACAGTAAAATACAAAAAAATTATACCAGACAGTTAAATTCAATAAAAAAGAGAGTTTCTTCCGTAGAAAATCTTGCGCAAACCAATACCTATAGAGAGCCGATACAATATCCTGTTAAAAAACAAATCCAACACCCAGTGGATGCTAGCGAGCCAACAAGTGATTTGCCTACTGGCAAGATCTATGACCATGATGCTGTTAATAGAAAGGGCAAAGAAATTGTCAAGAGGGGATTTTTTATCCCTGCAGGATGTTTTATCTATAACGAATATGCCAAAAAGCTTGAGAAACGTATAGCTGGTTGGGGGCTGCCAGTCTACCGGAAAAGAATTATCTCCAATAACCACTATTTCAACTGTCTTTTTGTCGGGCCAACTCTATCCAGGGCTACAGCTGAACGTAATCTGCAAATTTTACAAGATGGTTCTGTATCAAGGGCTGTGGCAGTTATGACCTACAAAAGATAATAAAACTTGGTATCTACATTACTTTTAAAAAATTTTGTTTTTTTTGAACATCACTGCAATATTTGATTATCAAAATGATCAACCATATGGTACTTTTCACGACAGTGTAAATTGTGTGGGCGAGTTGTTTATATGCCCATCTGCACTAGATATGTATATCGAGTGAAGGATACCACAATGTCTAAAACAGCCGACTATTCCCCAGAGAAAATTCAAAAATTGATGGATAAAATCAGTTTTTTTGATGAATTTTCCAAATACGAAAAAAAATTGTGTGCCACCAGTGCCAGCAGCATAAAAATATTCAAAGCTGGAGAGAAAATTATCTCAGAGGGTGAGCAAGATACCTTTTTTTATATAATTCTGTTGGGAAATGTGGAGATTTTAAAAAAAGATGTAGAGATTAACACAATGAAAGAAGGTGATTTTTTTGGTGAGATGTCTTTTCTTGCCAATACCCCAAGATCTACCACTGTTATTGCCTTAGATCGAGTGGTAACTTATCGGTTGAATCAAAAAAAGATGCAGATGTTACAAGGTTCTATTCGTGAAAAAATCAAGGATCAGTGTATAATCAAGTTGGTTGAAGGGGCCGATAGATTGACAGAAGAGATAAGGTCTCACTTGTAAATGTTTAAAGGCATCTGGTAAATATGGAAATGGGCAATACTGTAAAGCCAGAGTATCATAACCTGCTAATGGTAGTGGATGCTGACTCCCCAATGGTTGCAACAGTGTTGCAAAGGACGTTGCAGCAGGTAAAAAACAGTCCAAAAGCATCTGTAACTGCTGCTGCGCTGCCAGCTGAAGATGGTGACCCCAAGTCCCATTTGTCCCAGGCTAAAAACGCTTTTAAAGATATAGGTATTAACTATAAAGGCTATCTTCTTAAAAATAGTGCCAGACAGCTGTTTGCCCTCATAAGAGAGAAACAGTATGATTTAATAGTACTGGGTATTGGCAGTGATGATGAAGAAAAGGCCGTAGCACAGTCAGCAATATTAATTACACTGCTTGGTAAAGTAACCTGTGACCTGTTGATCATCCGCCCTGATCAAATTCCCGAATTTATCCCTCCCCATTTTCAATCTGAAAAATCAACCAAAGGCTCCTCCACACCCAAAGACGAGAAAAAAGCTGCTGTAAAAACTGTTAAAAAAGACAAAGAGACACGTGGCTTGCCTGGGGAAAGTGAAGAGGAAGATGAAGGGGTAATCACAGAGGGTGGTAAAAAGAGAGGTAAACTTCCAAATACCGAATATGAAAGAGGTGGTGGGGCTGTACCCAATGAAGATGGTTCCAGAGGTGGTATTATCCAGGATGATGATAGCAATAGAAGAGGTAGGGTAGTAGACCAAGATGAGGAGTTAAAACGAGGTAGTAAGATTCCAGAGGATGAAGGGGATGGATCAAGGAGAGGATCTGTTCCCAAAGATAAACAAGAGATAGCTCGCAGGGGGAGGATTCCTGAAGAGATTAATGAAGAGAGGCGACGCAGGGGATTGATACCCAATAATGAAGATGTTGCCCATCGCCGTAGGGGTAGGATTCCCGGTGAAGATAGCAACGATGTACACAGAAGAGGAAAGATACCCACAGGGTCCCAGGGAGACGAGGTTCATGGTTCAGGAGCTGTTTTAAGCAGCGAAGATGAAGGTGGATATTCATCAGATGAAATTCATCATATGATGGATGGTATTAGTTTCTTTCGTAATTTTTCCAACTATGAAAAGAAAAGATGCGCCAATGCCGAAAGAAGCATAATAATTTTTGACCCCGACGAAGAGATTATTAGAGAGGGCGGTCGGGACACTTTTTTCTATATCATCCTTTCAGGTACAGTAAATATATTGAAAGATGGTCTGCAGATCAACACCATGAAGGAGGGTGACTTTTTTGGTGAGATGGCTTTTCTTACCAATACAGAGAGGAGCACATCGGTGGTTGCTGACCAAAAAGTGATTGCCTACCGATTAGATAGAATTAAAATGAAAAGGATGCAAAGCTCAATTAGGGAAAAAATTAAAGATCAATGTATCGAAAAACTGGTTGGCCGAATGGATAGATTAACAGATTGGCTATTGGAGTTGGTGTAACTAGCTGGATTTTTTTATTAACTATCAAGGTCTGTATAAGCAAGGAACCTTGCTTATACAGATAATGCTGTGATTTTTAACAGGTTTTAACTGCCGAATCTAGGTTAAATAATAAACGTTCTAACCAGCTTGCTAAAGTCGCTTTCAAGATCTTGGTTTATGGTCACAATGATCATATTTCCAGAAACCCTCACTACCCGGCATGGAAACTCTTTGCCGCTCTTCTCGTTTTCAAATTTAAACAGAGCCTGGGAATCCGAAGGTATATCTGTTGGGTGTTTATCGGATTTTATACACAGGCCGTTAACACTGACATCTGCTATTTCACCACGAATTTCGTGGTTACCGACAATTGTTGTCAAGGCGATGGGGCTTGTGAGATGCACCCGTTCATTGCTTCGTCTGGAGTTTGGTGCAGGTTGTTGACAAAACTCTGGTTGCTCCTTCCGAAAGAGCTGTTGTTCCGCTCTTTTTTCAGCTTTTTGCTCTTCAGTTAGATTGGAATCATTTTCTAAACGCCTGTCGGCAAAAAATGGTTGGGAAATCTGCTCATATATAGTTTTTAGCTTTTCTAATAGAGCCTCTGCACGCCCTTGTAACTGTTCTAGTTTGTTCTTCTCTTCATCAGCAGAGTTTTGCTCACTATTTAGCTGCTCCACTGAGTAGCTTATATCTTCCACATCTATCCAAGCTTTATCAATAAACTGCTTGTTTTGCTTCATAACAGCAAGACCCTTTTGGGGAGGGATGGGCAGTTTTAGCATGTCCCACTCCTTCAAAGAGATCTTCTCTAACATTTCTTTTATTGATAGACAAATCTGTTTGGTCTGAGATTGGGAAGGAGCGGTAGACAGCTTTCCTGTAATGGTCTGTTCCGGCTCCTTACCTGCAAACTGTGGGCTAACCTGGGCTAGGGCTGCAGATAGCCCAATACCGTCTCGTCGATCTTCCAGATAATCTAGAGAACCTTTTAAAAAGTTATGTAACTTGAACACCTGATTATCAAGTTTTCTAAAAAGCTCTACATTGTATGGTTCAGACAGGGATGGATCTTTTAATAACTGGGTTATTTTGCTTTTTATTGTCTTTAACTGCATAGGAATAGAGCGGAAAAACAGTCTGTTATCATCCAAAAAGTTGACCTTCTTCTGGTCCTCTTCCGATCTTGTTTGATCGTGGATCTGCTGATGCTGGTCAGATTCTAGTATTTGGTTGACTATATTGGCACAATTATCCACTTGAGTTAACACTTTTACCGACAGTTTATCTATAAATGTCAGGGTAAAAATTATTGCGTTGAGCCTTTTGTGGGTTTGGGCCATTGTATTTTCAAGACGTTTAATCTCATCAAGCAGGGTAAACTCTACACTCTCCTTATTGCAGAAGAAAAAGTTGATAATTGGGTTGGTTTCAGTCTGTTTAATATCGTAGTTAACGCTGACTTTTGAGGTGTCATTTTCGTTGTCAGCAGCATTTTCATCCCAGAGTTGTAACATGAACTTTTCACACGATACTATTTGTGCCGTTAGATTTTTTACCCCTAGAGACTCTTCAATCAAAGGTCGATTATGGAGACGGTTTAATATTGTGTTAATAGGGCTTAAATAATCACGTCTGATTTTTGTCAGGGTAAAGACAATGGGGTTCTGCTCTTCCACCAAGGTTTTTACCAGAGCATAGGTTCGGCTTAAGTGTGACTCTACTTTATCAATGACTGTTTCTAATGCTGCAACCTCCATCTCACGGCTAAGAAAAACTGCCCTGGCCTCATCCACACCTGAAGAGTCCAGAATATTAGCTAGAGTGTTTTTTTGCAGATGAAAGCCACGGAAAATAGAGAGGCCCAACACTTCGGTAAGAACCCCCTTTAAATGCTGATACTGTTTTTGGGTTGCTGTAATTTCAAGGGCAGCATCAAGAGCCTTCATATTTGGTATCTGGCTCAATACCGTATCAAGGGGGTCAAGAATCTCCTGTTGAATAACAGGAAATCTCTTTTGCACCAGCCAGTTCTCCAAATCTGGGGTAAATTGCGAAAGATAGTTGATGTCCGCACTGGATTGTACCTGGGCTTTAGCTACAGATTTAATCCAGCTTATACGGGTTAAGGGGCTAGCAGGAACGGGATCTATCAAACCTTTATTGAAGACCTTATGAAAAAAATCCTTGATATTTCTCAGCACAACCCCAACAAAAGAGTTCATCAAGCCTGACTTATTCTGATTTATCTGGGCGTTTTCAATTTTTGGTTCACGGTATACCAAGGTATCAGTAGGGGATGAACCTGGTATATAGGTGTTAAGAGCCGCAAAAAAGTCACTCTCATCTTGGTCAGAAGCTTTGGCAACAGATTTGAAAATAAGGTCAAAGTTATCTCTGCCGGGTACAAAATCAGGTGATAAACCTTTGAAAATCTTGTCAATCAACCTTGGAGCATACCTCTCTCTTTCTTGAATAAGAGTTCGTACCACAGTCTGTCGAGCGTTGTACTCTCCCACATGGATCATTCTGGTATTAACAAATAGATCTTGAAACCAAAAGCTAAATCGTTCAACAAAATTTCTTGTGGAGGAGTCCTTAACCCGAGAGTCCATATCTTCTAAAAAATGGTTATAACCATTTCTAAAGACAAGGTTTCTTGGGCAGGTTAATTTAGGGAGTAGGGGCTGTACATCCGGCTTTACAAAAAACGATCGCAGGTTTGTAACATATTTCTCTTCCCAATCGACAAACCTTTTCATGTTCTCTTTTAAAAAATGTCTATCTTTTCGTCCCCAACGAGCAACCATTGCGCTATAGAGAATAGGGTCTGACATATCCATGAATATAGCGACAAAGAGGATCAAAAATAGAATACCACCACCAATAATTGAGCCGTGTCTATCAAGGAGAAGATCTTTTAGCTCTGCTAAACCACGACGTTTGGCCTTTGGAATCTCTCCCTGTTTTAGTTGATCGATAGCTTCAACCTTGGGAATATCAATGTTTACATCAATGATATATTCATTGTTTGCAGGAGTTCCTATTTTGTCGATTTTTCTTAAAAGTTCAATATAGTTTTTAGCTAGTTCATTGATCTCTTTAGCCGTCTCAGCAAACCTCTCTTTATTTGCCTCAAGGTGTTTAACAACATTTTGCACACTGTCATTTATATGATAAGCCTCAAGATTAAACAGGGTGGTGAGTTTTTTTAGGGAGTAGGAGTCCAATACCATTTTACTGCCAAGATCTGCCATACCTTCATGGACAGATGTTTGGCACTGGTCTAAGTGGTTGTTATATTTTGTTTGTATAGCAGCTATTTTGTCTGCCAAAGATGTGGAAAGATCCAGGTTGGAGCGGTGGAGTATTATATCAATCTTCTGGACAAACCAAGTATTTTTATAAGAGTGGGCAACATCATTTGTACCAAGTTTAAAACCACCATGTATTATATAGTATTTCGCCCAATATCGCGGCCCTTTGCTGGCAATGCCGCTAGATGCAGCACCAGACATCTCATCTTCAGGAACCATCTCAAATTTTTTGAGTGCCAAATCAGCTTTTTTAGCTAGAGCTGCCTTTAAATCGTTAAGAGAGTCGGGATTGTCAGGGTCGAGGTTTTCAGGGTCACCAAGTGCGCTATCAACCTGTTTTTCAATTTTTTTCCACTGATAGGATAGGTCTTGGGTTTTGGACATCAACAACACGATACCATCGTAGTTGGTCCATATTGATATCATGGTTAAAAAACATGATATAAAGACCCAGCGTGGGTAGAGCTTAAAGGCGTTCCAAAACCCTTTAAACACCGCCCCTGTTTCAGCCATTCCTTGAAACAGACGGCTCTTAAAGTCCAGAATTACCGATGATAAAACCAGACCAATAAATAGTGATAGTGCTGTCCTGGCCTCTTCATGCTCACTACCCAATAGACCATCACCAAACATCTCTACAAAAGCAGGAAGTTGTACAAGGTCAACAACACCTTTGGCAGTTGTTAGTGTGGAGCCAACAAAAAGCAATAGGCCAAAGCCAATTTTGCCAACAGATGCCACTTTGGCAAGTGTTTCGTTTAGTTTTTGTTTTAAAGGCATTAACGCACCACCTCTACCCCAAATATGGGCAAGAGAGCGGGAGGTGGTAATGGCGCGAGGCATGTCTACATCAACATCTTTCTGTTCAGCTACAAAGGCTTGGCGCATAGCTTTCATGCTGATTTGGTAGATCAAGGCGGTTAGTTCAAAAAAAGGATTTTCCTCAAGCATGGCCTCACTACCTTGGGCCAGACCGTTACGAAACTCCTTTAATTTTTGTGTAATCGGGGTGTGAGAGCTGCTCCCAAGCTTCTGTTCTTCGTCAAGCAGAGCCTCTCTTAAGCGGTTGACCTTCTCTTCAAATAGGCGCATTTGGGTTTTGTCGGCGTAATCAGCCAAACTTTTATGGGTTGACTGGCCACTTTCAGAAGAGTAGTCAACACCCTGAATTAAGGCAGGAAAGACAGATATCGGACTACCAACAGCCATATCTTTGCCAAAACACTGATCCACTGTTTTGCCATAGTGGATAAAGAATGGGTTGTCTCTAAAAGTTGTTGATGTAACCACGATTAAATACCCTTTTAAAAATTCAGTGCTTGTTCTTCTTTATCTAGGATATTTCAAAATAAACAAACATTATTCTTTAAATTTGAGCGACAAATTACATTTTATGAAGAGATCTTAATAGC
Organism: Magnetococcales bacterium; assembly: GCA_015232405.1. Taxonomy (GTDB): domain Bacteria; phylum Pseudomonadota; class Magnetococcia; order Magnetococcales; family JADFYX01. Next base: position 42,421 of record JADFZS010000033.1, read on the forward strand.
TAAGTATAATAATCTCTAATATAAATACCTTTGTGATCAAAGTGTTAAAAAATAATAATCAATAAAATATCAGGGCTTTTTACCTATTTTTTGTCGGTGGTGATAACAGCTTTGCATTACTATCTTTATGTTTTGTAACTACTCTTTTGGCAGCTATACCAGTTTCAACAACACCACCCACAACATCCCCCAACCAGCGGGCAACACCCGGTCCCAACAGTTCAACCGGGACTAAATACCACTCATCTCCATCTTCTGCTACAGATGTTTTTATCTGGTCAGATTCACCCCTCAGGCTTGGTTGCTCAGCTGTATTGTTATTTTCGCCAAGCTGATTAGCTTCAAATGATGTAGAGTAGTGATACGATTTTAGCTCAATCTCCTCAAGCAGATCTTTCAGACGTTGCCTATCCTCCATTTCCGATTTTTCTGCTTCTTTCTCTTCCTGCAGTTTTTGTAATAGCTGCTGCTCTTTGATCTTAGCTTCATCGGCTTTTTTCAGGGAATCTTTAGGTGTATGTAGTTGTTCCTCAGCTATTGAAGTATTTATAGATTTTTGTAAATCAGCAGCAATATCATCAAAAGCAGCTAGCATGGTAGCATCTTGGCGAAGGGCAGATAGTCGCGCCTCATCCTGCTTTTGCAACATTCTTCTACCTTCCGCCTTGATAGCCTCTATTATGGTATCTATCTCCTCAAGACTGCGCTCTTCATTTTTATCTTTTGTATTAATTGATACATTTGTCGCGGGGTTTAAAACCAGATTTGGTGCTTGGGCATTTGCGGTAGAAATTATTGCTTTATCAGAGCTGCTATCTTGGTTCTTGTTATCTTCTGCCAAAATAAATGCAGAGGTGTTCTTATCAACGTCGATAGTCTGTCTGGCAGTCCACTGGGCTGATAGCTGGGCATTGACCCTCTGGGCGATCTGTTTTTTGACTTTTATGGGAAGACTGTTAAATATATCTGATTTTCTTGGGTCAAAATCAATTGTGTGGTGTTCAAATAAATATTTTTTAGGGGGAGTTTCAGCAACCTTGGCAACTTTGGCCTGTTCCTCTTTTTGTGGCAGTAAAACCTCTTTGGAATCCTGCACATCAATGGTGGGCTGGGAAACCCAATTAGATGAGGTTATAACCGGGGCCTCTTTTGCCTCTCCTTCACCTTTATTGATAGGTAGTGAAGCTAGCAGATTTTCATGAAAACTTTTTTGCTGCTTATCAATATCAATCTCATTTGGTTTAGGGTGGGCAGATAGGTCAATATCTGGAACCTGTCTTGTTTGCTCTGCTACGGTTTCCTGATCTTCCTGTTTCTCTTTTACCTCCACTTCCTCATCTTGTTTTTCGTTCATCCATGGGTTGAGTAGCTTTTCCAAGTTGTCGGATTGAGAAGAATCCACTTGAATAAATTGAGAAGGTGGGTGATTTGAATTGTCCAGGGTTACAGTTTCTACTGCAACAGAATCGCTATCGTCAGTGTCTGTTTGGGCTGTATCAGCCTCAATTACCTCATTGGCAATAGGCTCTGGAGTGATAACTGGTTGGTTGGATGTTGCTACATCGCTGTTTTCGCTACTTTTGTCTGCCCAATTTGTCAGAAGTTGGCTAAAGTCCGTTTTGTGTGCAGAGCTATCTATTATCTGTTGCACAGGCTTTGTTGTTGGTAAATTTGTATCTACCTCTGGGCTTACAGTAATTACTTCAGGTGTGTCTGGCTCAGGTTGAGTGGGGGCTGGTTCTGGTTCCGGTTTTGGTTGCAGCAGAGATGCCAACGCCTCAGTTGCTGACTTAAAAGCGTGAAGTCCGTTAAATCTTGGGTCTACATCCATTGCCTGCTCCCAGCTGCTTAAATTATACAATATAAATCGCGCATTGTACCGTATAACTGAGGGCTTCACAATAGTTAACTATTCAACTTACAAGAAATAATAGTAAAATGTGAAAGGTGTTATATTGATGTTTTGTTAGCTGGTTATTTGTCGGTCATTGTTATTAAAGTTCCACCTTCACCCTTTGCAATTCGGTTTAAATGGTAAGAGACGCAACCATCTTGGGGGGCCTCTTTTGCGAGAGACTCAAGCTCTCTTTGTGCGTTGGCAA
>JADFZS010000034.1 GCA_015232405.1 Magnetococcales bacterium
CCATTTTTTTTTTTTTTTTTTAAGTTTGATATGGTCAAAAGTGAACATATTTACCTTGATGAATGTGAAAATGTTGACAGTTTTTATTGCAAGAAGGTGTTGTTCAGCTAAGCTTAAGCCATGCCAAACATATTTTTTATAATATAGACCACCTCCATCTCAAACCTTTTAAATGCTTGGCTTTGTTCGATATAGCTGTCGTAAATAGATGTTGTAAAATCTTCATATATATTTGCCATGATACTCTCCAATGGTTAATTAGATCGTTATACTTGAAGAATATTAATGCAACTTTTAATCCAAACTGCTTTTTTTGATAATATTTTAGCAAGATTAAACATAGAAACGGCGGTTGGCGGTGCGTGCTGACAACTGCTGTTTCTAGATTAAAGGGAAATATCCGTTGCTTGCTTCTCTTTTGCGATAATAGGCAGGGTAATGTTGAATGTAGTGCCGTTGTTTGGGGAGCTTTCACAGGTTATCTTGCCGTAAAGGGTCTTGGTTACTAGATTGTAGACGATATGCATACCGAGACCTGTTCCCCCTTCACCCCGGCGTGTGGTGAAAAATGGTTCAAATAGTCGCTCTTTGGTTTTTTTGTCCATACCCAGCCCGTCATCTTGATACTGCATGAAAATCTGCTTATCAATCTGTTCTACCTTGATATTTATACTACCGTGATCTCTGCCATTAAAACCGTGGAGAAGTGAGTTCATAACCAAATTGATGATAACCTGGCTCCATGCTCCTGGCAGTCCAAGTATCTCCAACTCCTTTGAACAGTCATAGTTTATGGTATATGGGCTGTTTTTTAAAACCGGGCGGATACTCATCAATGTGTTGGAAAGATGGTTGTTTACATTAAAAAAGAGAAAATCTTGGGTGCTCTGATCAACAGCAACCTGTTTAAAGCTTTTAACCAGTTCTGAAGCACGACTTAAATTGCTTAAAATGAGTGAGGAAGACTCGCTGGTATCTTGAATATATTGCTCTAAATCGGTGCGACTGAGCTTCCCACTATTAAACTTATCCATAAACTCTCTTGATCTGGTTTGTAGATAAGATGATCCTGTAACACCTATACCAATGGGGGTTTTAATCTCATGGGTAACACCAGCTACAAGACCTCCTAACGAGGCCATCTTTTCTGATTCAATCAACTGGCTCTGAATTTGTCTGATATTCTCAAGTGAGTCGTTGAGGTTTTTGGTTCTATCTGCAACCCTCTGTTCCAAAGTTTTTGTGAGGTTTTCCAGCTCGCTACTTTTTTGGGAAAGGTTGCTATTTGAAATTTGTAGGCTATAGAAAATTTTACTGACAAAAAGCAGCAGCCAAATACATATCGTTGCTGCTATAATGGCACTCAAATACATGAGTATAAAAAGCAACCCCTTGGCCCATCTTGTTGCCTCACCTATGGAGTGGGAAAATTCATCTTCTAGTGCTGTTAAAACCTCATTAACAAACATAACCTCTTTGATTATCTTGTCCAACTCTTTAGGAGATGTTCTGTTTTGTAAAACATATTGATGAACTTTTTTGCCAAGAGCTTCCAAATCGGCAATTTGTTCATCTCCTTTTTCCCAGATTTGTATTATCCTTTTTATATATTCAAGATCTTTATTCCATATAAAAAGTAGTGCCATACTATTTACATCATCGGGGTGGCTACCACCCTGTATCAGGGCATCAAGTGCTGTTTCTAAGTTGGGTCTCTCTTTTTCCAGCTCCAAACGGGCTTTTTTGTTCCATAAAGTAACCTCGATATAGTTTTTAAAGCTGTTATAATCTTGCTCTTCTTTTTTTTCTGCATAGCGGATAAGATGAATAACTGCGCTTTTCTGGCTTTGTGACCAAAGACCCTCAGCAGCGACAAAACTCCGCATTCCAGATATGGTTTCCATACCTGTTATTCCTATAAAAACCAGCCCAATAATAATCACAACCATTGAGGTGATGACCACAAACGGCAACATACCCATGCTATGTCTGTTAACCTGTTTGTGGATAAAGCTTTGAATAGCAACGAGGTATATCAAAGGAGCACTCAAAAGTGCCACTATAATACCGTCTATTACTGTTATTTGAAGTTGAGTCAAATACGGTTTTGTCCAAAACAGAATTGACATGATGAGAAGTTCGATGAAAAAAATTATCAACGGTAATTTTACCGTGATAGTCAGCCAATTTACCGGGGTTTTATATCTTTTATGCAGAGGGAAAAGTACCACCAGGGCGATTAATGGAGCCGTCGTAAATGCCAATATGGTAGCGTCCAATAAAAACTCTTGCAGAGAGTCGGGGGTTGCAAAAGGTAAAAATGGCAATGCGAACATAATAATTATTTCGCAAACAGCTATCAATACTGCTATACGTAGTGTGATTTTTATTCGAGAGTACATCAGTTGAAATTCCAGGTTATTGCGTCGGGGGCAGATTTTTTATTATCAAGATTTTTGGTGTGGACTCAATTATCAAGGTCCAAAAAGGTCTGTCTGCCTTGGTATCTAAAAATAATGCGAGTTTTTAGCAACGTTGTGCCGTTATCCATGCTACCTTTTGCTATGTGCTGGGTCTTGACCCGTTTACTTAGAAGAGCCTCAACATACTCCTCCACAGATATGCCCAAACCCTTGGCCACCAATCTATCCATCTCTCCGGCATTGTCTGAGCAACCCACTCTTTTGTTCATGGTAAATCCTTTTTTATCTGTTGGAAAGGTAGCCCAAATAGTTCATGGAATTATGACTTCTACCCCATGGTGATATTTTTTAAGCTTGGATAATACCATCTCCGATAAAAAAGTTGTGAAAAAATAAATGGTGCTCTTTTATGTGCCACAGAAGGTTTGATATATCTCACTCCCTTCTGTTGGATATGATTGATAAGGTGAAATATCTTTCTGGCTTGTATAGGGGGTTTTTACTGCTGCCAATAGATTGTTGAATGGGGTCAAATCACCATTTTTACAGGCAGCATCCAGTGCTTCTTCTACTTTATGATTTCGGGGTATTACCACCGGGTTGTGTTTTTTCATCAGCTCTTGGGAAATTTCTTGAGAATCTGAATTTAGCAGCCTGCGATCATGCCATTTTTGTTGCCAACTTTTAAAAGCATCTTTTTGAAATATCATCTCTTGGGCTGTTTCACCTTTTAACAGGTTAAAAAATGTATTTGTGTAATCGGCCCGGTTTTGTTCCATCAAGGTCAGCAATTGGGTAATTAGATCTTTATCCCCTTGCTCTTCTCCCACAAGGCCAAGCTTGTTTTTCATCATAGCAAGCCATTTTGTTTCAAACTGTTCATCATATGAGTCAATAATTTCAGTAGCTATATTCACCGCTGTTTTGCTATCAGAATCTATCAATGGTAAAAGCGTCTCAGCAAACCTTGTTAGGTTCCATTTTGCCATTGATGGTTGGTTGCCAAAAGCATAACGTCCACCATGGTCAATGGAGCTAAACACCGTTTCTGGATTATATATATCCATAAAGGCACATGGACCGTAGTCTATGGTTTCCCCAGAGATGGTCATATTGTCGGTATTCATAACACCATGGATAAAACCCACACGTAGCCAGTTGATAATCAGGTTTAACTGTTGTTCCATAACATTTTTTAGCAGTGTAAGAGCGTGGAGGGTATCTTGGTCGGTTTGGGGATAGTGGCGTTTCAAGGCATAGTCCACAAGCTTTTTACTGGTTGGAAAATCTCCCTTCATCGCCAGATATTCAAAGGTTCCGACCCTTATATGGCTAGCTGCAACACGGGTTAGAATTGCTCCTGGCAGTGGGCCATTTTCACGGTAGACATTTTCACCAGTTGTTACCACAGCCAAGCTTTGTGTGGTGGGAATACCAAGACCGTGCATCGCTTCACTGATAATATACTCTCGCAACATGGGTCCCAAAGCAGCACGTCCATCGCCACCACGGGAAAAAGGGGTGGGGCCAGAGCCTTTAAACTGAATATCAATTCGTCTGTTATCCGGTGTTATGTGTTCTCCCAAGACGATGGCTCGACCATCCCCCAGCATGGTAAAGTGACCAAATTGATGTCCGGCATACGCCTGGGCAATTGGTTCTGCCCCGTGGGGAATTTGATTTCCTGCAAAAAGTTGGGCGTTGTTTTGCCCTGAAAGTGGGAAGTCAAGACCCATTTTTAAAGCTAATGGCTCATTGAACAGTACCATTTTGGGATCTGATACTTTGGTGGGTTTAAGCCTTACATACATCATCTCAGGTAGAGATGTATAACTGTTGTCAAACTGCCAACCGTTGTTGCTCATTATATAACCTTGTCTGTCAACCCTGAAATTTATATTAAAATCAATATTAACTATGGTAGGGGAGAGCCTGCTTGCTAAGAAAAGCAAAGTCAAACTTAAACAAAGCCTGCTTGCCCCTACTTAGGGGTTTTTTAAAAGTGTTAACAACTAAGTAGATACAGTATAAATGCACCCCTTTGTAAGAGTATCTTCCAACCCTAAAGGTTCAATTAATACAAAATCAAACTTACGTTAATTGACAGATGGTTATATAAAACTATCTTATTTTCTTGTTACCAAAGTAGAAAGAGTAAACACAAAGAATAAACTGATAAACAGCATTGAATAAAAATCATCATGGTTTTTTATCTTCTTTTAAAAAGTTAAATAACTAAGTAGTTGTCACTTAAGACAGCTACAAATTAGATGGTTGATAATAAATCTAGGACGCAAGCATAACTCGCATTAACTGTACCTAGTTGTGAAAATTATTGTAAATTAAAGAAAACCAGAGCAGTTTATGGAATTAAATTGCGGTTATTGATGGGATATCGTTGTAATAATGACAGTGTATTGACAGCATTAATTTATGAGCCTCGTCATTAGAACCAGGGTAACAAAGAGGTGGTATTTCGACTATAAAGCTGACCGACCAACTGTTGGTGTTGATTCAAACAGTGATCAATGGCAGTCTGTCCAACACTTTTTTAAAATTATTAGATTATTAAGGAAACAGATATCGTGGTAAATCAGCAAAACAGCAATAAAGAGTTTGACTTCAAAACTCTTTTTCGATCAGGAATTCTAGGGGTCAATCCCTATAGTCCCGGCAAACCAATTGAAGAGGTGCAGAGGGAGTTGGGGCTAACAGACATTATTAAACTAGCCAGTAACGAAGATCCCCAAGGACCACACCCCGAAGTAATCAAAGCAATTGAGGTTGCTGCCCAAGATATCAACCGTTATCCCGATGGCTCCAGCTATCAACTTAGCAATAGGCTGGCTGAACATCTAAATGTTGATCCATCCATGGTTCTATTGGGCAATGGCTCCAACGAGCTGTTGAATATGATAGTACGGGGTTTGATATCTCCCGGTGAAAATATGGTTTTTGCCCACCCTAGTTTTGTGGTGTACGGTTTGGCTGCTGCTATCCATTTTGAGTGCGGGCGAGCCATCCCTCTGGATAAAAATGATAGACACGACTTGCCGGCAATGGCTGGGGCTGTTGATGATAAAACCAAGTTGTTGATGATCTGCAATCCCAATAATCCCACTGGAACCTATAACACCACAAAAGAGGTTGAAGATCTGCTGCAAAGCATACCATCCAGGGTGATTGTTGTGCTTGATGAGGCCTATTTTGAATATGCCTATGCCGATGATTATCCCGATGGCATTGAGCTATTAAAAAAATATCCAAATTTGGTCGTGGCCCGTACCTTTTCTAAAATACATGCCCTGGCTGGTTTAAGAGTTGGCTATGCCGTTGGTCACAGTGAGTTGATAACCCAGCTGCAAAAAACCAGAGAACCTTTTAATGTTAATACACTGGCTCAAGCAGCAGCCCTGGCAGCATTGAATCTACCAGAAATGGTAAAAGAGCGAAGTCTACGCAACAAAACAGAGGGTGCTTGGTTGGCAGAGCAGCTAACAAGACTTGGCTTTCAAGTGGTTCCATCCCAGGGTAACTTCTTGTTTGTTCGCCATGCCATGGCGGCTTCTGAAATGTGCGAAAAACTATTGAAAAAAGGGGTGATCATCCGCCCCATGAACTCTTTTGGTCTGGGAGACGGTGCTTTGCGTATCACCATCGGCGTTAAAGAAGAGAACCAAAAATGTGTTTTGGCTTTGGAATCTATTCTTGAGGATTTTACAGGATAATAAAGGGTGTTAAGAGAACCGTTGCTTTATTGCACCAGTTGATGTAACTATATTGCAAAAATGTAACACGAGTGGAAAAGAAGTAGGTAAAACAGGGTGTAATTGTTGTATTTTTATATATAAATTTAGTCGAAACAGTATTTATAATTACTTTAAAAGATAGAGTGAAATAGCGATGAAAAAATCAATTTTTGCATTGGGCCTTGCTGTAACTTTGGCATCATTTGCACCGGGTGTTAGTGGTGCAGGTGAAAGTAAAATGTCCTGGGGTGGTGATCTTCGGGTTCGTCTGGTCAACTGGGATGAGATACCAATAGCACGGGGTAATGCCGATCTGAACCAGTGGCAATACCATAGAACCAGAACCCGTGTATGGGGTCAATATAACTTTAGCCCCGACGTTTCTGTTAAAGGCCGTTTGGTAAATGAGTTTTGGGACCACACAAGTGACAAACCCACTGGTCAACCAGCAGATAGTAAAGAGTTCCCCAGTGAAGTTGTTGCTGACAATCTCTACATAGATGTTAAAAATATGCTCGGTGGCAAGCTTGATTTGCGTATTGGTCGTCAGGATATGATCTATGGTACTGGTAAGATGATCCTTGATGGCACACCGGAAGATGGCTCTCGCACCATCTATTTTAATGCTGTTAAAGCCCAATATAAAGCTGGTAACAAGCTCTCCATTGACCTTATTGGTGCAATGAACCAAAACGAAGATGAGTTTGTTATAAACAGCCAGAGCAGAAACCTATCACCCAACGATATAGATGAGAGTTTGGCTGGTATCTACCTTAAAAAGGGACACGCCAACTATCCTTTTGAGGCATATTATCTCTATAAGGGTGAGGATGATGTCTCAACCAGCAACAATGATATAAGCCTCCACACAGTTGGTGTGCGGTTGATGCCAAAAATCAGTAAATCTCTCTCTGCCAATCTGGAGCTAGCGTACCAGACAGGTGAGATGGATAACGATGTTATCACCGATATCGGTGGTGTAATGGTTGATGCCAAGCTGGCCTATAAACTTCCTTTTGCTCCTTCAATAAAGCCTGTTGTAGACTTTAGCTACTACTACCTCTCCGGTGATGACTCTGACACAGCGACCGAGAATGAGGCTTTCTGGCAGGTGTTTGGTCGTTGGTCACAATCTAAAGAGTTGGCTGTATACTCCATGGTTGCCTCAAACAACGTCAACGGAACCAACCAGCTTCGTACTGGTCCGGCGTGGTGGTCCAATGTTTCCATCCCGTCTGTGGGTTTGAACATGGCTGTTACAGACAAGGGTAATCTTGCTTTACGTGCCAACTGGATGATGGCCCCAGAAGATGATGGTAACGGCTCCGGTACAGATCGTGGTCTTTATCTGACCTCAAAGCTTAAATACAATTTTTCTAAAGCCCTCTCCAGCCATCTGGTTTATGAGTTCTTAAATCCTGGTGACTACTATGCAGACGACACAATTAATGCTCACTTCATCCGCACAGAATTGATGTATAAATTCTAAAAAGTGTTGTGGTTTAAAGTCACTTGATCAAGCGGTATATTAATGGCCCCTTGTCCTTGCATTATTGGGATAAGGGGTCACTCTTATTTTGAAATCATTTTTTAGTGGAACCCCTATCATGAAAAGATCCTTAAAAGCACTGGTTGCAGGATTCGCCCTTTTATGTTCGGTAAATGTAGCCCAGGCGGCCGACATTAAAATCGGTACTTTTTTAGCTGTTACCGGTCCCGCCTCATTTTTGGGTGATCCAGAACTTAAAACTTTGCAGATGTATGTTGATAAGATCAACAGTGAAGGTGGAGTGATCGGCAAAAAGTTGAAGTTGATCCATTATGATACTGGAGCCAACCCCAAAAAAGCGGTTAACTTTGCCAAAAGGCTCATTAAAAAAGATCGGGTTGATGTTATAGTGGGAGCCTCTACATCTGGAACTACCATGGCGGTTATTCCCATTGTCCAGAAGGCAAAAATTCCATTCATCTCCATGGCTGGTTCAGTAAAAATAATTGAGCCTGTTAAAAAATGGGTATTTAAAACTCCCCATACTGATAAGATGGCAGCAAGAAAAATATTTCTTGATATGAATAAACGGGGCATTAAAAAAGTTGGTCTGATATCCGGTTCTGGTGGTTTTGGTAAATCTGGCCGTAGTCAGGTGTTGGCGTTGGCCTCTGAGTATGGTTTGACCATAACTGCTGATGAATCTTATGGTAAAAAAGATACCGATATGACCGCTCAGTTATCTAAAATCCGTGCTACAAATCCCGATGCTATTTTAAACTTCGGCTTTGGCTCCGGCCCAGCCATCGTAACAAAAAATGTCCGTCAGTTGGGAATCAAGCTACCCATATATCAGTCCCACGGTGTCGCTTCAAAAAAATATATCAAACTAGCTGGTTCTGCTGCTGAGGGTGTCCGTTTGCCAGCTGCTTCACTTTTGGTTGCATCCAAGTTGCCGGGTTCACATCCTCAAAAAAAGGTGATCCAGGCTTATAAAAGCAGCTTTGAAGCCAAACACGGTCCGGTTTCAACATTTGGTGGTCACGCCTATGATGCTCTCTACTTGGCTGTAGAGGCTATTAAACGTGCCGGAACTGTTAATAAAGCCAAGGTTCGTGATGAGATTGAGAAGACCAAGAACTTTCTCGGTGCTGGTGGTATTTTTAACATGAGCAAGAGAGACCATTTGGGGTTGGGTCTGGACGCATTTAAAATGTTGGAGATCAAAAACGGCGACTGGTCTATTGTTGAATAAGTTGGCTGTTTAAATAAAAGTTATGAGTGATGTACTTCTGCAATCTCTGATTACAGGGATTACAATTGGCTCGGCCTACGCATTGGTAGGACTGGGCTTTGCAATAATTTTTAATGTTTCGGATGTAGTAAACTTTGCCCAGGGTGAGTTTGTAATGGTCGGCGCCATGAGTGCAGTGTCACTCTTGGCTGTCGGCACACCTTTTGTTCTTGCCCTGTTTTTGGCCCTGATAGTTGTGGTCTGTATCGGTCTTATTCTAGAAAAATTTGCCATTGAACCAGCCAAATCGGCAACCGTTGTCTCTACCATAATCATAACCATTGGTGCTTCAATTTTTTTACGGGGTTTGGCTCTGTTGATCTGGGGTAAGGATTTTCACTCCCTCCCGGCGTTTTCTGGGGAGACCCCAATTCATCTCGGCAGTGCCACCATAACGCCACAGAGTTTGTGGGTTATGGGTATCACCGCTATATTGGTCTATCTGGTCCACCTGTTTTTTAACCGTACCATTACCGGAAAAGCACTCCTAGCCTGTTCTGCCAACCCCATTGCAGCCTCTCTCATAGGTATTCCAGTTAAACGCATGATGCTATTTGCTTACGGTCTGTCTGCTCTTTTGGGTGGTGCTGCCGGGGTTCTTATAGCACCAATTGCCTTTACCTCTTATGACGCAGGTATGATGTTGGGGTTAAAAGGTTTTGCTGCGGCAATTCTGGGGGGGCTGGGCAACCCCATGGGTGCTGTTGCCGGCGGGGTGCTGCTGGGGGTTTTGGAGTCTTTGGGAGCTGGCTTGATATCCTCTGGTTATAAGGATGCCATCGCTTTTGTTATTCTGCTGTTGGTGCTGTTCTTCAAACCCCAAGGGTTTTTTGGTCGGGCAGGGGAGGAGCGAGTATGAACAGGTATCGCGGTTTTTTTGTCCTGGCACTTATCATTATTATTGCCCCAATTATCTTTCCCGATAGCTATTTTGTTACTGTGGTTGGCGTAACCATAGCTTTAAACGCCCTGGTTGCCGTGGGGCTTAATCTTTTGATGGGCTACACCGGACAGATATCTTTGGGACATGCCGCATTTTTTGGTATAGGTGCTTATTCATCTGGGCTGCTAACAACCATGTTTTCTTGGAACCCTTGGTTTGCCCTGCTTATGGGGCTGCTGGTAACCTGGTTGGTGGCAGAGATCATTGCCCGGCCTATTTTACGCCTTAAAGGTCACTACTTGGCTATGGCTACATTGGGTTTTGGCATAATTATAAATATTCTAATGGTGCAACCCACCCATATAACTGGTGGCCCGGATGGTCTGTCTGATATCCCTGTTTTAAATATTTTGGGCTGGGATATCGACAGCGATATCCGTTGGTATATAGTAGCCAACGGTGCGCTTTTGCTCGGTGTTTGGCTGGCTTTAAATCTTATTAACTCCCGTATTGGTCTCGCTTTAAGGGCGGTTCATGGCTCAGAAGTTGGTGCTCAGATGATGGGAGTTGATATTGAACGGATTAAAATCCGTATTTTTGTCGTCTCCGCCCTATTTGCCGCATTTGCAGGAAGCCTGTTTGCCCACCAGCAAGCGTTTATCAGCCCCGACTCATTTAGTTTTCACTTCTCCATAGAGCTGGTAGTCATGGTGGTTCTGGGGGGTATGGCATCTAACTATGGTCCAATATTTGGTGCAGCTGTTTTAACCATGCTACCTGAGACGCTGGTTGTATTTGAAGATTATGAGGTGTTGATTCTCGGTGCTATCATGATGGGTATCATGATCTTTCTGCCCCAGGGGTTGTGGGTGGGGTTGAGCCAAAAAATCAAACCCCTGTTTTTAAACAAAGCTACCTCATCTGTTGAGTCTGTTGGTGGTTGAGATGGATCTTTTTTTGGAAACCCAAAATCTTACCAAAACTTTTGGTGGTGTGGCTGCAATATTCAATCTCAGTTTTGCCACTCGCAAAGGTTCGGTTTACTCTGTCATTGGTCCCAACGGTGCAGGAAAGACCACGCTTTTTAACCTATTGACCGGAATTTATAAACCAACCTCAGGAGCCATAAGGTTTGCTGGCAGCTCCATTGTCGGGCAGCCTCCCCATAAAATATCCAGATTGGGGATTTCAAGAACCTTCCAAACCCCACAGATTTTTTTAAACATGACAGTTTTGGAGAACACCCTTGTGGGGTGTCACAGCCATGGGACCAGTGGTTTTTTTTCTGCGGCAATCTCATCTCCGCAATCCCGTAGAGAGGCAGCCAGGTTAAAAGAGCAGGCCATGGAAAACTTGAGGTTTTGTGGTCTTGATCATCTGGCCCAAAGGGACTCTGACGCTCTGCCCTATGGTGAGCTGAAACGGCTGGAGGTAGCCCGTGCTCTATCCACCAAACCCAAACTTCTATTGATGGATGAACCTGCTGCCGGGTTGAATGATTCTGAAACATCCAAGATGGGTGAGTTGATTCAGGGTATTCAAAAACTGGGTATATCTGTAATGTTGGTGGAGCATAACATGGCTCTGGTGATGGCGGTTTCCGATGAGCTTTTGGTGCTCAATTATGGTGAATATCTGGCAGAGGGAACCCCCGAACAGATACAGAAAAACCAAAAGGTCATTGATGCCTATCTTGGTATGGGGGATGAGAACGATGACCTCTTTGACTGAGCCTTTGCTAAAAGTAACATCTCTATCTTGTCGTTACGGCAAAGTTACCGCTCTGCGTGGGGTGGATATGGAGGTAAACAGTGGTGAGTTGGTAACAATTGTTGGAGCCAATGGTGCAGGCAAAACCACTTTGTTGAGAACACTATCCGGTGTATTGCCACGATACCAAGGTACAGTTTTTTTTGCTGGTGAAGATATCACAACCATGGCTGCTCACCGTCGTACAGAGCTTGGTATATGTCATGTGCCAGAAGGGCGATTGATGTTTGCTGAACTGTCGGTAGCCGATAACATCATGTTGGGAGCCTATGCCCACCGTAACGATGATAAATGGCTTAAAAAAGGTAGTGATGAGGTCTATGAGCTATTTCCTATTTTAAAGGATAAAGCGGATGACCCGGCAGGAACCCTCTCTGGTGGACAACAGCAGATGGTGGCTATCGGCAGGGCGTTGATGGGAAGGCCAAAGTTGCTTCTCCTTGATGAACCATCAATGGGGTTGGCTCCGCTGTTGGTGGCAGATATATTTCGTGTTGTGCGTAAGCTTAACCGGGATGGAATAACCTGCCTGATGGTAGAGCAAAATGCCAAGGCAGCTCTGAAAATTGCCCAACGTGGCTATGTTATGGAGACAGGGTCCATCACCATGGGAGCTACAGCATCTGAACTTTTAGCCAATGAAGAGGTCCGTAAGGCGTATCTTGGTCATTGATAACTAATTCACCCTTTTTTATCTGGTTATGGTACGAATAATTCTTATTCACAGCTCTCCCTTTCATTGATTTAATTTTTTAAGTGGCTTATAAATCAACCCTTGCTGCGGAGAAATAGAGATGATTGTCAGACGTATAATGGTTCGCAAGGTGATAACCATCAAAAGCGACACCACACTAACAGAGATAACACAGTTGATGGAGGATCAAGGTATCAACCATCTTCCTGTGGTAGAGGGAAATAAGTTGCTTGGTCTGGTCACTGAAGATGAGGTCAAGCTGGCTGCACCATCACCAGTTTCAACTCTATCAGTGAGTGAAGCCAACTATCTTTTGAGTAAAATAACAGCAAAAAAGATCATGCGTAGTGAGGTGATTACCTGTTCGCCGGAGACATTGGTTGAAGAGGCTGGTTTGTTGCTCAGACAAAAGAAAATCTCCTGTTTACCAGTAATTGAGCAAGGTGGTCTGGTTGGTATCATCACCACAGGTGATATGCTGGACTTTTTTCTCGATATCACAGGTTGTACTTTGGAAGATACCACCCGTATTGCCCTCTATCTACCTGATGAAATAGGTGAGCTGACCAATTTGACAAACAGAATAAATGAGCTAGGGGGGTACATTGCAACCATCATCTCTCCGGTTCACCCTGACGATACCGGCTTGCGCATAGTTATCGTTCGTTATCGATCCCAACAGCCACATCAATTAGCCGTAGCATTGCAAGAGGCTGGTTATGAGATAATTTCAGAGAATTAAATAGGTAAGATAGAAAATAATATGAATAGTATAGATCTGGTTTCCAATCTAAACCAGGAGACCCACTCTACAAAAGAGGCCTTGAAAATCGGAAGCTGGATGCAAAAAGGTGGCTTTGCTACCATGTTGGGCATTCAAGTACAAGCTGCCCGTCCAGGTTGGTGTTTGGTCTCCATGCCCATTACAGAACACCATCTAAATTCAGTCAAAATAACCCATGGTGGGGCCTCTTTCTCCCTTGCCGATTTTGCTTTTGGCTTAGCCAGCAACGCTGCTGGAGCCACCGCAGTTGGGTTGAACGCTGCAATGAGCTATCCGGCTCCGAGTAAGGCTGGTGATTGTTTAATTGCCGAAGCTGTAGAAGAGAGTCGCAGCAAACAGACCGGAAACTATCGGGTTGAGGTGCGTCGTCAGTCCGATAATGGTCTTGTGGGGCTGTTTACCGGTACAGTTTTTGTCCGGGGAGATTTAATCTCCCAATGGATAGACTCCTGATTTTTTTAATTTAAATATTAGAGGTAGTTCCATGTTTGAACCAGATAAAGAGACATTGCCCCGTGAAGATTTGGAAGCCCTGCAACTCCGTCGTCTGCAAGCCACTGTTGAGCGGTGTTATGCCACGGTTAAGCACTACCGACGTAGCATGGATGAGCTTGGTGTAAAGCCACAGCATATTAAAAATATAAAAGATATCCGCCATCTTCCTTTTACCAAAAAGGAGCACTTAAGGCTGAACTATCCCTTTGGGCTTTTTTCTACTCCAATGAGTCAGGTGGTTAGGGTTCACGCTTCTTCAGGGACCACAGGCAAACCAACCGTTGTGGGTTATACCCAACGTGATATCGATACCTGGGCCAAACTCATGGCTCGCTCACTGGCGGCTTCTGGTTTAAAACCGGGTGATCGTATTCAAAATGCCTATGGCTATGGGCTGTTTACCGGTGGTTTGGGTTTTCATTATGGTGCGGAAAAGCTGGGCCTGATGGTTATCCCCATATCTGGTGGTCAGAGCCGAAAACAGATCATGTTACTACAGGATTTTGAGGCAGATGCCCTGGCTTGCACCCCATCTTATGCACTTAATCTGGTTGAAGCTGCTGAAGAGATGGGTGTGGACCTGCGATCTCTACCAGTTAAGGTGGGAATTTTTGGGGCGGAGCCGTGGACCAACGAGATGCGTTTTGAGTTGGAGTCTAAAATGGCTATTGATGCCATTGATGTCTATGGGCTTTCAGAGCTAATTGGACCGGGGGTATCAAATGAGTGTGTTGAAGCCAAAGATGGCCTGCACGTTTGGGAGGACCATTTTTTGGTGGAGTGTGTAGATTCTGATACCGGGACACCCCTACCTCCTGGTGAAGATGGGGAGTTGGTTTTTACCTCTTTAACCAAGGAGACCTTCCCAATTTTACGTTATGCCACAAGGGATGTATCTTGTTTGAACTTTGCCCCTTGTAAATGTGGTCGCACCCATGCCCGGATGCGTAAACCGGCAGGGCGTACCGATGATATGTTGATTATCCGTGGGGTCAACGTCTTTCCTTCCCAGGTTGAAGAGGTGTTGATGAAGAGTGAGACCCTCGGACCTTTCTACCAGATTGAAGTATCCCGTGAAGGTAGTATGGATCAGGTTCTCATAAATGTAGAGGCCAGCACACCACTGTCGGAACAGGGGCAGGAGTCAATAGATAGGGTAGCTGAAAAGGTAAAACGAGATATTAAAGAGTTTATCGGTATCACCAGCACAGTTGTGGTTAAAAACCTCGGTGAGGTACCACGCTCACAAGGTAAAGCTGTGCGAGTTATTGATCATCGCAAAAAATAATTTTTTGAACCGTAAGTAACACAAGGAAATTTAATGTTGGAAAATAGATTAGTAAATGCCCCAGCAGGAACCCGTCTGCTGCTCTCTGGAAATGAAGCAACAGCCCGTGCAGTTTGGGAAGCAGGCACACGTGTAGCAGCTGCCTATCCCGGTACACCATCAACCGAGATTTTAGAAAACTTAGCACCTTTTCCCGATATCTATACCGAATGGTCTGTCAACGAAAAGGTCTCCTTGGAGGTGGCAATTGGAGCCTCGCTGGCTGGCTCCCGTAGTTATTGTGCCATGAAGCATGTGGGTATGAATGTAGCATCTGATGCCCTGATGACCCAAACCCTTGCTGGTGTAGTGGGGGGATTGGTGATCTCCATCGCCGATGATGTCGGTTTTTCCTCTTCCCAAAATGAGCAGGACTCCCGCTTTTGGGGGCGTTTTGGTCATCTGCCAATATTGGAACCTGCCGATTCTCAAGAGACCTATGAGATGACCCTGGCAGCATTTGAGATATCAGAGACCTACGACACCCCGGTCATTGTTCGTATGACAACCCGTATATGCCATGTTAAAGCTATGGTAACTGTGGGCAAAAAAATTGAAAAAACAGCAGCTGGTTTCAAACCGGACCCTGCTCGTTGGGTGATGGTTCCTGGAGCAGCCAAAAGACAGCTTCCTAAAATGTTGGAGAGGGATGGCAAGCTTAAAATTGCCAGTGAACAAAGCCCCTTTAATATTTTGGAAGATGGCTCTGATAAAAGGATCGGCTTTATAACCTCTGGCCCTGCTTACATGCATGTCCGTGAGAGCTATCCTGATATGCCTCTGTTAAAGCTTGGTTTCACCCATCCTCTACCCATGGAAGTTATCCGCAAGTTCTCCCAGCAGGTAGAAAAAATTGTGGTGGTCGAGGAGACAGAACCGTTGGTGGAGGGTGAGCTTAATGGAGCAAAACTTTCTGTTCCCATCCATGGTAAAGATATTCTTCCGGCTACTGACGAGCTTTCGCCTGCGGTAATAAAACCAGCAATTGATTCGTTGCTTGGTATTAAGACCGAGGTGGTCCAAGTTGTTGAGACTCCAGCTGCTCCACTATTTCCCCGACCTCCCACCATGTGTAGTGCATGTCCACATCTTGGGGTGTTCTATACTCTGTCCCGTGTGCGCAACATTCACATTTCCGGTGATATTGGTTGTTATACTCTTGGTGCTGGGCAGCCTTGGGAAGCGTTGGATACCACCATTTCCATGGGAGCCTCCATGGGTATCGCATTGGGTCTGGATAAAGGTAGGGGCGAGAGTGACAGTAACAAGGCTATCGTAGCTGTAATCGGAGACTCGACATTCCTCCATATGGGAATGCAGGGTCTGTTGGATATTACCTACAACCGGGGCAACGTCACAGTTCTTCTGTTGGATAATCGTGCCGTGGGTATGACAGGGGGGCAAGAAAACCCCGGTAGTGGTCGTGATCTCCAAGGTGATGAGACACCCAGGGTTGATTTTGCCAAACTTGTTGAGGCGTTGGGCGTTGCTCCCGAACGGGTAAAAACTGTAGATCCTTATCAGCTGCCAGAGCTGTTTAAAACCATCCGTCAGGAGGTAAAGATACCAGAGCCGTCGGTGATAATAACCGATCAACCCTGTGTGTTGATTGATCATTATATACAAAAACCGGCATTTACAGTGGTGGATGACAAATGTACCGGGTGTGGAAACTGTCTGGATGTTGGTTGTCCGGCTATATTGGTCACAAAACGTGGCAAAGAGGTTAAACCAAACGGTCAAGAGGTTGATCTGGCTTTTGTGCGTATTGAGACTGCGGCCTGTACTGGTTGTGATCTCTGCCCGAAAACCTGCGCTCCTGATGCTATTGTTCCACTACCGTTGCCAGAAAAAGGATGTACAACCCATGGATGATAAGACAACCAATATATTAGTGGTAGGAATAGGTGGATTGGGTGTTATGACCGCTGCGGAAATTTTAGCTGAAGCGGCAATAAACCAGGGGTATGATGTTAAAAAAACAGAGGTAGCCGGTATGGCTCAACGGGGAGGGGTGGTATCATCCCATGTCCGTTTTGGTAAAAAGGTTCTCTCCCCGGTTATCACCAAAGGCACCGCTGATTTTCTCATCGGTTTTGAAGCAGCAGAGTCCCTACGCTGGACACCATATTTACGTCCCAATGGTGTAGCGTTGGTTAACGATATGAAAATTGTCCCACCAGTGGTATCCGTAGGTCTATATGACTATCCAACAAATCCTGTTGATGAGATATACAAAAGCGGATTGTCTGTGACAGCTTTTGATGCCGGAGCCGTAGCAAATGATCTTGGCAACCCCAAGTTGGTCAACACGGTTATGCTGGGTGCGGTATCTGACAAACTGCCTTTTCCAGCAGAAGTTTTAAAATCCTGTATTCTCGATAGATTCAGAGCCAAAAAACCAAAATTGGTCACACTTAACGATACAGCGTTTGAGACAGGAAGAAGAATAGCAGCTGAAAAATCCGGCGGATAATATAGCCAGATTCTATGATGTTAATCATATTTGTAGGAGAGAGCTTGCTCGCGAAGATTGCAGGCTTGAACTTATAATATTAACGTGTTATGAGGATAACTGTAGGAACGAGTTTGCTTGAGAATGTTGCAGCCTGCACATTCGCGAGCAAGCTCGCTCCTACATGTAAAGCCATGTTTTTTAACAGTAAAATGCTATTCAAGCTTGAACTATTATAAACAATTCTGTTTTAGATATTCTCCTCTAAAGCCAGTGCTCCACCAAAACCAATAAGCACCACTCCTGTTATTCTATCTATAGCAACCTGAAACCTTTGCATAAACCCTAAAACCAGTTTGGTGCGAACAAGTGTTATAAATATGTTCCAGACGATAAACACCTCAAAAACCATGAAAATACCGTAAATAATCTTGTCATCAACCGGGGTGGATGGCTCAATTATTTTGGTAAATACAGCCAGAATAAACATGGTTACTTTTGGGTTTAAAACATTGCAAAAAAGCCCATCCCTAAAAGGTGTACTATGTTTTTTGGCAGCTGATTGATTTGTGCCATCCAGTGATAATCCACCCGTTGAAAGCAGGGATTTTACACCGATATAGATCAGATAAGCGGACCCGGCAATTTTTAAAATGGTAAATAGAGTAGCACTGGTTGAGATAACCACAGCAATACCAAGTATGGAAAAAGCTACATGAACCGTAACTCCGCAACATATACCAGCAATACAGGCGACAACGGGCCATCGCTCTTTTGCGCTACCATGTTTGATAACCATCAACATGTCCGGTCCAGGACTCATCATGGCAATAAAAGTAACCGAGGCTAAAACAAGAAGAGTGGCTGCCATCATCTATCCTAACTGTTTAATAATTGACCTTGAAAAAGCATAGAGTAACAGTTGGTGAAGATTACTGATAGGCTTGGTTGTGGGCTTTGTTATGAAGATGATTTGATATTAGTTTATCTAGTATAAATAAATTTTTTTATTGTATTAATAAGCAAACTAAATGAGTATTGGTGCTATTTTGGACAGCCAGTTTATACAAAAAAGCAAAAATATCGTTCAATTATTTGTAACTAAAAGGTAAATTTATGAAACTAGAGACTATAGCCATCCATGGAGGATACTCCCCAGAACCCACAACCAAAGCGGTAGCAGTTCCAATTTATCAAACCACATCCTATGCCTTTGATGATACCCAACACGGAGCAGACCTTTTTGATCTTAAGGTGGTTGGCAATATTTATACTCGGATAATGAATCCAACTACCGATGTATTGGAGCAGCGAGTTGCAGCTATGGAAGGTGGGGTAGGGGGGCTTGCCATGGCTTCCGGTATGGCTGCTATAACGGCTTCCATCCAGGCTATTACCAAGACTGGCGATAACATTATCAGTGTAAGCCAGCTTTATGGTGGAACATATAATCTATTTGCCCACACATTTCCATTGCAGGGAATTGAAGTACGCTTTGCCCCCGGTGATGAGATTGATAAAATTGAGTCCAAAATTGATGATAAAACCCGGGCAATTTTTTGTGAATCAATCGGTAATCCTGCTGGTAATGTGGCAGACTTAGCGGCACTATCACGTGTAGCCAAAAAGGCCGGAGTACCCCTTATAGTTGATAATACCGTACCTTCCCCGTATCTTTGTCGCCCATTTGAATTTGGGGCTGATATTGTTATTCACTCTCTTACCAAATATATGGGAGGTCACGGAACCTCAATTGGTGGTATCATCGTTGATTCCGGCAAATTTGATTGGAAGAAAAATGGCGACCGCTTCCCCATGATGGTCACTCCTGACCCCTCATATCATGGTGTGGTATATGTAGATGCTTTTGGCCCTGCGGCGTTTATAGGACGCTGTAGAGTTGTGCCTTTGCGTAATATGGGGGCAGCAATATCACCATTTAATGTGTTTCAAATACTGCAAGGTATCGAAACCCTGCCTCTACGAATGGACCGCCATTGTGAAAATGCACTAACTGTCGCCAAAAAGTTAAAAGAGCATCCACAAGTACAATGGGTTAACTATCCCGGTTTAGAAGATAGCCCCTATGAACCTTTGACAAAAAAACAGATGGCTGGCAAGGGTTCTGGACTTCTCTGTTTTGGTATTAAAGGTGGGCTTAAGGCGGGAGCAAAATTTATTGATGCCTTAAAATTGATAACAAGATTGGTCAATATCGGTGATGCAAAATCACTTGCTTGTCACCCTGCAACCACTACCCATAGACAGTTGAACCATGAAGAGTTGATCGCAGCTGGTGTTTCTGAAGATATGGTAAGGCTATCCATAGGAATTGAGCATATTGATGATTTGATGGAAGATATCAATCAAGCTCTAGTAGCTGCTAGCTGACAGTAGCGCATACAACAATGGCCTATATCCCACTTAAAAAGGAACAAACTCCTTTTTGTGGGGTTAGGCCATAAAAAAACTATCACAAGTTTTATTAAATGCAGCTTGGGTACAAGTTGAAAGCCAACTCTGTTGTTACAACGTATTAAGTCTCACGTTTAACCCAGCTACTTCTTATACTGTTTTTAAAAAGTATACCTTACTCGTATTAGCATTAACTGCTAAGTTGAGCGCTACGTCCGATCATCATTCCGGAGCCTTTAAGCATATCCATAACCAAAACTACAGGACCATACTCAGGATGGTTGGCAGTTTGTGTTGAAAAACCGTTGCGAACATCTCTTTTTCCCAAACGTTTTTGAGGTCCAAGAGCGTTAACCAGAGTCTCATAGTCAGCAGTAGTAATTTGAATGTTTTCCATATTAATTTTCCCCACAAATAAAAATTAGTAATGTTCAACGATTATGAGGTTAACCTAATAAAGATGAAAAATGCAATATAAAAATCAAAAATTCCTGCTTGCCATAAACTCAGTTTATATAAGAATATCGTAATATTATGATTGGTAGTGCCTTGATATGTTAAAAACAATAAATAAAACAAGTATATAAGTATGGTTTAGTTAAAGTAAGGTACATTGAATATCATGGTTTGTCAGCGAAAAAAAAATTGCATTTTTTTTTCAGTCGACCATGATATTCACATATAGTTATATCTATTCCCATTGGCGATCACAAAACCAGCATGGAAAAATTCAAAAAATATTTGCAGAAATCGTGTTTTTTTTATTGGTTTTGTAACTGCATGATATAATAGAAAAAAACCTGCAAAATAAAAATCTTTTTTCTTGAAATTAACGAAAATTATACTGCACTGCAAAAAAACTTCTTGACACAGTAGGCAAACATGTTATGCTGCACCGCATCAATTGCTGCGGTGCAGCATAACAATACACGGACTGGAGCATGACTAATGAATAATCAAGTAGCTGAAAATATTACAGAAATGACAAACAAGATGATTGGTACTTTGACAACTTTGCAAAATATCAATACTGAAGCGGTAAAAAGCCTAACCGAAAAGCAGTTTAGCATTGTTGAGGGTTTGATCTCAAGTAGTACTAAGCAGCTAGAAGAGCTTTCTACTGTTAAAAGCCCGGAAGAGGTGATCTCTGCCCAGAGCAAGATTGTTGGTGAAGTAGGTGAGACCATGCTGAGTCAGATCAAAGAGAACATTGAGATTCTCAACGAGAGCCGCGCAAAAATGGAGGCTCTGGTATCTAAAGAGGTTAACGAGTTTATTGAAAAGGCTAAAAACGTTGCCCCATAAATTTTTTAGCACAAAATAGGAGAGGGGGTCTGTAATTGAGCATTTGGGCCATTTAGCAAAAACCCTCTCCCATTTTTTTTTACCATTTTAATGTGTCAGTTGTTACATCTTAACATATTTATATGGTGGTTGGTGGCATATTAAACCTAGAAACAGCAGTTGTCAGCACGCACCTGACGCAACCTATTGATTCATCTGGCATAACAGAGCAAAGTCTCATCACCAATAAGGTGACTTCGATTTGCTCTGTTACACCAGCTAAACCAATATTTTACGCCATGTACGCACCGCCAACCGCCGTTTCTAGGTTAAATTATTGAATTTGTTCCCAAGGAGGAGCTAATAACATGGATTGTGAGATTAATGATGCTAACTTAGATAGGATGGCTCGTTGTTTTAAAGTTATGGCGCACCCGCTACGTTTAAAGATATTAACTGCAATCCATAACCAAGAGCTAAATGTCAGCGAGTTGGTAGCACAGGTAGGTTCTTCTCAATCAAATATCTCTCAACATCTAAGCTTGCTGCGTGACAAAGACATACTTTTTTCCAAGCGCAAGGCCAATAAAGTCTATTACAGCCTTGGACGTTGCAACGTTGCAGAGCTGCTGACACTTACCAATGGTATGTTTATTGAGAAATAGCCGATGTTGTTTGGTTAAAATATGAAATTTTGGCTGTTTTAAATAAAAGTATAATCGGATACTGTAGGGGTGAGCCTGCTGATAACACGATCTGCCTTCCCCACAAAGGTTTGCAGGCAAGCCCCTACAGTTAACACAAAAAATCCCCATCAATTGAATTTTTATCAACTGATTAAAAAAAGTGTTGTTCCCAACACTCTATTTTCTTGCATCAAAAAGATTTTTTTAAGATTTGTTAACCTTGCGCAGGGTAGCTGCGTTTCGTTCCGATAGTTGTGTTGTAAACTCAAACATACTCTTTTCAATAATCTTTATTCTCTTCTCTAGCTCGGCAATGCGCTCATTTTTACTCTTATTTGATTTTTTTGTTTTCTTGGCCATGGCTTGCCCCTAATTAAGTTGATGCTATAAAAAGTAGATATAAGCTCTATTTCGTTTGCTAAAGCAGACATCATACAAAAAAAAAATACAAAAGAGTATCTATTTAAACATAGCAGTACCTGTTTTTAATATGACACTACTACCGTGGAATATTGATAAGGTGGTGTAGAACGAATGCAACAAAAGCCATTGGAGGGGCATTTCTAAAGAACAATCTTGAAATCTTATGAAACAACTCTATAGAGGCTCTATCAGTTTGTTGGCGGAAATGGTTTGGTGTGGTTGTAGTCATGGTTTTCTCCTAATTATTAAAATATTCTGGGGCTTAGACAGGGCTTTTTGCATTTGGTTTCGTACAATTTGAAATAATTTTCTAACTATTTTTGCCTCAATAAACATCAATCACAGCTAAAATGACTATTTTTTGACGACAAGATGTTTTTGACAGTTTTGGGGTCAAAATAGTGATAGTCATGTCTGTGTTGTCACTTTGCCGTTATTGTTGCCAGGCTATTGGATTTAGATGATATTTTGTCTTTATCATTATGTGGTAGTTGTCTGTTAAAAGCTGTAAATTATTGTAAAAACAGATAAAAATCATGTATGGGTAGTGGTGTTGAAGGGGTTGTTTACTAGAAAAAATCAAGAAAATCATAGGTTAATATTAATGAAATCCAGGAAGGAAATCATAGGTTGCGATAATGGTATGTTCCTTGCTTACGTTATTATACGAAACGTAAGTCACAATATTTATACTGAGTTGGAGCATAAAGGAGCATAAAATGGATAAAACCCTCGTCAAAATTTTGAATATGGCCACTTCTAGCTCTTTTGAAGAGAGCAATATAGCAATAGAGCAGGCTTATAGAATGATGAAAAAACAGGGTAAAGGGATTGAGGATATTCAGTTTAACAGTCTGTACAATGGTAATTTGGTAGCAATAAAAATGATCGCACGTTTTGCCCATGAGCATACCGAGCAAAAAGATCGTGGCGAATATATAAATAATTGGGCCTCCAGTGTTTATGGTTCCCAAAATGGTGATACTGTTCTAAATGAGCTATCTTTAAAAAACTCAAAGAATTCCCGGTTGGAGTCAGAGCTTGAAAGCCTTAGAGACTCCCTAAAACAGAGCCAGGAAAAACTGCTGAAAGAGCAGCAAAATGTAAAAAAATATATTAATCTGTTCAGGAAAAAACATGGGGAGTGTATGGAGTTGTTGGAAAAAGTTGAAACTTCTCGTTAATCAGTTATGTTGGCAGTTTAAATTGCCAGTTTACCTAACAAAATAAGTTGGTGGACTAGTGGTGGATAGCTTGAGTTTTACTTTTTTGATAACAGGTTTTTTATGTCGGCATATCTAGTAGGCCATATAACTGTACATGATAAACCCTTATGGAACCGTTATGTTGCTGGGGTGGCGGAATCGTTGCTGCCTTATAAGGCAGAGCTACTTTTCCGGGGGGAAAAAGTAAAGGTCTTGGCAGGCAGCCATGACAGGCAAAATGTAGTTGTTATTCGTTTTACAGATATGCAAACCCTTAACAGTTGGTTTGGTTCTGACACCTATCAAGCACTAATTCCCCTACGAGATTCTGCTGCGGATGTAACCCTAATCACCTACGATCAACAGTGACAACTTTTAGTCACCAATCTTTTTTTTAAATGATCAAATCTACAAATGATAGCTTTTCTTCTGGTATAAAACTTCTTTTAGTTTGTCATCTATACTATATCGCTTTTTGCGCTCTCTATTTTTTAGTTGTCTATCTGCTAAATTTAATGGGAGTGGAGGTGGTGGTAGATCAGGGTGTTACTGGCATTCTGCTTTTTGTGATGATGGTAGCACCTGGAATTGTTGGTCAACTTGTTTATGTCATACCCATAACGGTCTATTTTGCCATAAAGAGGAAAAATAGAGCACTAAAAGGGATGTTTGCAGGAGCATTTATTACCGGGTTTTTAAATGTAGCTGTTATGATTATTGCTGCTTATACAACAGTTTTCTTCTCTCCTGATACCAGTAAAGTCAACCGTGTAAATCTGCCACCCCAAGCAGTTGAACAAAATATTCAAAATGTGCAAAACCAGGAAAAATAAACGTTTTTTGCGTGATATCCCTAAGCCATTGTTTTGCCAGTCTTGCAGCTGGTTGCCACCAATTATAAACAATATTATTCTATATTAACCTAGAAAAGGCGGTTGGCGGTGCGTACATGGCGTAACATATTGGTTTAGCTGGTGTAACAGAGCAAATCTAAGTCACCTTGTTGGTGATGAGACTTTGCTCTGTTATGCCAGATGAATCAATAGGTTGCGTCAGGTGCGTGCTGACAACTGCTGTTTCTTGGATTAATGGTAATTAACTTTAGCAGCTGTTATCTTGCGACAGTGGGCAGCAATTTAGCCCGTATTTTGCATAACAATTAGTTATTATGATACATCAAAATGAAATGTTGGAGAGTCAGATAAGCACTGTAAACCTAGCCAATGATAACCTGCCTGTTACGGAGTTGTTAAGCTGTGAGCGTTGCCATGGAGAGCTTAAACATGCAACCACAAGCAAGCTTTGTGACTCTTGTGAAAAAGTTATCCAGGTTTTAAAGCAGGTCATGCCGCAAAAAAGACAGCAAATATCGAAAAAAAAGATAATCTGCCCCGATTGCCACGGTGATAAAGGTCAGTATATGAACCCACCAAATAGCTGTTGTGGTCAAGGTTGTTGTTATGTGACTTGTAAAACCTGCTCGGGAACCGGGAAAATAAGGGTTCTATAACTTTGTTAAGCAGTGGCTACAGTAATGAGCTTGATAAAAGGTGCTGTTGGGGCTGTTTTATCAGCCTGTGGTGAATTTAGAGTTTTGATACTTTTTTACCAGAGTATGTGAAAGCTCTTCTGTCCATATTAAAATGGCTACCTTTGTCAATACCAATTGGGCGACCACAAGCACAAAAAATCTTCCCGTCTCGCTCGTTGGTATCATACATTCTTTTGATACGAGCCTTATGACAACGAATAACCTCTCCGTTACCAAGTTTCTGATATTTCCAAAGCTTGCGCCGACAGGCGGCACATTTTATGGTTAACATTGCTAAACAGTGCCTTTGTAATGGTGCTCAATGTGTATCATTTTTATTATCATATAAACAGCAGTTTGTTATAAATTAAAAACATTCAAGTGTTTTTATATGTAAGCCTGGATAATTCCATATTGTTTATATCATGTATAGCCAGATCATGTTCTCACTCAATAGTATTCTCTGATATATCCATATGCCCGGTCAAATAGTTCCTGCTCCTTGTGAAGTTTGTATTTTAGCAGCGTACGCCGTAGTGCTTTTTGAACCTCCCGTTCTCCTGCACTGGTGGATTGCCAGCCAGGAAAGCGGACTAAGCGGACGATTTCGTCGATATCGCCAACTATTCGCTCCACCATCTTGGGAGTGTCACCGTTCTTCATATCTGAGAATAGCTCTGTCAGGGCGGCTTTGGCTCTGTTCTGTTCCTCTTCTTGATCTACCTGCTTTTCGGCTTCCACCACCTCTCTGGCTAGATCCAGAAGTTCCTTTAGAAAGTCAATACTGTGAATGAGGCCCTGTTCATGGCGTTCACGGAGTTTCTCCAGGCGTTCTCCCAAATCAACGAATTTGGGGTTGTCTTTGTGTTTTCTCAAGCGTGCCACCAGCTTTATTTCGACCTCTTTGGCTTTCTTTGAATTATTGTTGTTGAGCAGGTCTTCTAGAACCTCTGCATCCATCACCAGAGTATCAAGATCATCTCTTACAGTATCTATATGGACATTTTTGTGAACCAACTCTATTGTTTTGGCCCCCAAGGCATGCCAGAGCAGTTTGCCGTTACCGCTGGGTGGTTTGACTGACTCATAGACCTGTGTCAACCATTTGTAGTCGGTCTCGTGAGGGTTCAAGCAGGGATCGGGAGAGAGTGCTTCCCACAGACGGGAGAGAGCGGAATATTCTGCGGCGAAGTGGTCCCGTGTTTTGTTGTCCGGTAGACACTCTTGAGCGGTGATAAGTCCTTCATATCCACCTACGGTACGATCAATATCTGGAAAAAAGGCCAGACAGCGAGCTACCACCATGGGTAATTCTTCTTTTATATCGTCAAGACTTGTGATGACTTGCTGGACTGTTTTCTCATCGAAATCCAGTGCTCGGGCTACATCATCGAAGATACCCAGGTAATCAACTACCAAACCGTGGGTTTTGCCGGGATAGACACGGTTGGTACGACAGATAGCCTGGAGTAGATTATGGTCTTTGATGGGCTTATCCAAATACATGGCCTGGAGGATTGGTGCATCGAAGCCAGTCAGCAGCTTGGAAGTGACGATGAGGTATTTTAGTGGGTCGGCAGGATCTCTAAATCGGTCCAAGAGTTTTTCTTCGGCGTCCTTCTCCAGGCGATGCTCGGTGTATGGGTCGTTCTTACCACCTTTGGTGTGCATCACCACGGCACTAGCCTCTTCACCAACAAGGGCATCCATGGCTTTTTTGTAGAGAACGCAGCACTCCCGGTCAAAGGTGACTACCTGGGCTTTGAATCCGTTGGGTTCTACCTTATCTTGGAAATGGCGAACAATGTGCGCAACAATGGCCTCCACACGGTTGGGAGATTTTATCAACACTGCCATCTTGGCAGCCCGTTTTGCCAGATCATCTCGATCCTGTTCGCTCAACTGATCGGTGATGGCATCGTAGGCTTCGTCTACAGCGGTCTGGTCGATGCGCAATTTGATATCCACCGTTTCAAAGTGGAGGGGCAATGTGGCTTTATCTCGTATGGAGTTCTGGAAGGAGTAGCGGCTCATGTAGCCCTGGCTATCCTCTTGTGCGCCGAAGGCCCAGAAGGTGTTGCGGTCTGCTCGGTTGATTGGCGTACCAGTGAGCCCGAATAAAAAGGCGTTGGGCAGTGCCTCACGCATACGGCGACCCAGGTCGCCCTCTTGGGTGCGGTGGGCTTCGTCTACCATGACTATGACGTTGGTGCTGTTGTTGAGTACGCCGTCGGCCTCGCCAAATTTATGGATGGTGGTGATAATTACCTTGCGTACATCCTGTGCCAGTAGGGTTTGCAACTCACCACGATTGGCTGCACCGATCATGTTGGGTACGTCGGCGGCGTTGAAGGTGGCGGTGATCTGGGTATCAAGGTCGATGCGATCCACCACAATAATTACCGTGGGATTGCCCAACGCCGGATGCAGGCGCAACTTTTGGGCGGCGAAGACCATGAGTAGAGATTTTCCACTGCCTTGGAAATGCCAGATGAGTCCTTTCTTGATTCGACCCTGAATGACCCTCTGCACCATGAGGTTGGCAGCTTCGTACTGCTGATAACGGCTGATGACCTTGATGCGGCGGTGTTTTTTGTCGGTGGCAAAGACGGTGAAGTTTTGCAGAATGTCAAGGATGATGGCAGGGGTAAGCATCTGTTCAACAGTTCGCTTAACATCGGTCAAGGAGCCTTCATCCGGATTGTCAGCATTACGCCACGGCCCCCAGATATCCACCGGCATACGTACCGAGCCATAGCGGTATGCTTTGCCATCGGTGGCAAAGGAAAAGACGTTGGGCACAAACATGCCCGGCACGGTCTGTTCATAGCCGTTGTGGATGTCCGAGGCTCCATCTACCCAGGTAACAGCCGGGCGCACCGGGGTTTTGGCCTCGCCGATGACCAGGGGAAAGCCGTTGACCAGCAGCACTACATCAAAGCGGCTACCACCTTCCATCTTGGGATAAATCCATTGGCTTGTGACCACGCAGTCGTTCTCATGGGGCCTGTCAAAATCCATGATACGGACGGCGACATGTTCGCCGTTGGGTCCGAAGGGCATGGACTTCTCGCCCCGCAACCACTCGGAAAAGTGCTCATTGGCCCGAACCAGACCATCGGAGTTTACCGAAAGGGGGATGGCCCGTAGACGGTAGAGTACCTCATCAGCCCGGTCTGGTTGGGTAGCTATGTCAGGATTGAGGCGTACCAGCGCATCCCGGACTATGGATTCGATGAAAACATCATTATGGGCGCGACCCAAGCTATCGGCAGTCACAAAGCGCCAGCCCTGGCTGGAGAGGGTATCCAAGACAATTTGTTCGACGGTGTTTTCTTCATTAAACATGGCTTTGTCTTTTTCTGTGTGATGATTTAAAGGCTCGTTTGAATTTCTCTAACGTCTTCCTTGAGAAACCACTAATATCTAATATTTGCTCTCTTATCATCACATCTACAGAAACCAGAAGTCGTTGTTTCTCGATATCTGGAAGTGGGATTTTAATTGATTTTACATCGTCTTGGTTAATGCTTGACTGGTTGATAGCATCTTTACATCTGGACAGAATATATTTTTTTGTTGCAGATGAGGTTAGTATCATCACGATATATTCTGGCAGAGCCAAACTTTCATCGATAGAAAACTTCATTATATTTGATTCAAAGACTGTATCCTCTTTAAAGTCTGGAACCAAACCGCATTTCCCTAAGTACTCTCTACTGTTAACGCGATTTATAACGATGTCTCTATGTGTCAACTTGTACCTCTCAATATTAGAAGCTCCAATATTTACTCTTTTAAGTTCAAGTTCAGTGTTAACAACTCCATCGTAAAATGAATCAATGCGGAGAATTGGAGCTCCTTTTCCATAGTCGGTGGCTGGACGGTAGAGGCCATTCTGAGGACCAACAATGATTAGGTCTCCTAAGGGAACGGCTAGATTCTTTTTTTGAATCTCTTTATTGACCAAAGCCGTTCTAACAATTGAAAGGCTATCAGATACATTTAGGTATTTTTGTGAACACGTATCCGCCGCCCAGAGGATCTCAGCGATACGGCGCTGCTCCTTGATGGGCGGGATGGGGAATTCCTGCACCTTCATCGTTTTCCAGTTGATGGTCGGGGACAGGGAGCCCACTGAAATCTCAATGGCCCGCTCCATGAACATGTCTGATTGCATGAAGAACGGTAGAAACTCAGGCAGAATCACATTGGGCTTGGCCCTGACTACCATGGCATGGGCTGAACAGATACCATCAAACTCAGCCACTGCCAGCTTGCGTTGATAGGCCCGGCGGCGACCAAAGACTACATCACCCTTCTGGAACCTCATCTTTTGCCCTGTCACATCGGACGGATGGCCCCAACGCCGCAGGTGGAGTGACTCTGGGTCAAGGTGTTCCAGCCCAACGTAGATGTCAGTCTCTGCCTTTGCCGGATCCACGCGGACATTGATGTTGTCGGCAATATCACCAAACTTCACCATCCTCCAGCCGGGTTTTAGTGATGACTTCCTCACGAGGAACTCACATTTTTCCAGCACAAAGAAACCTTGAGCTTGTTGCCGTGGGTATTTGGTAGCAATTTATCATGTTGCAAGCGACCCACTACGATTCCGGGTGCAATATCGATTTCATCGGCAAAATCGGTAACCGGGTCCAAAGAGAGGCCATCCCACTTTCGTCGGAAGCTTCGCAACTTGGTAGGTGGAATCAACCAATCACGGGCAAACTCATTGGCTTCCTCCTCCTTTTCTCCATCCAGACCATTACTCTCTATAAATATATCTTTTCGACCATGTTTGATAATGTGACCTGCCTCGTGAAAGAAGGTAAACCAGAGGTGATCGTTGCTTTTATATCGCAGACTCAACTGAATAACTGCCTTATCCCCCAGCCAACGAGTAGCACCGGAAACCCCGGTTTTGGGCAGTTCGGGTACGAACACCACAGCAACTCCAGCCAAAGAGCACCATTCTATCAGCTTGGGCTGAAATGCTTCTGGAGTTTGGGTAGTGAGAGAACGAACCTTTTTTAATGCCTGTTGGAACTTCTTTTTATCAAAAGGGGAGCATGGCATTTGCCTAGCTTCGATTTCTCCTTGCCGCAACCAAGCTGAAACCGCTTCGGCATGGGTTTCAAACCGTTGGGTCTGCCGATAGGCCACCTGATAGTTTTCCCAAACATCCAACCATTGATCCGGCGAGGCTACCCCAAAAAAACTCAGCACCTCACCAAGTTGCTCACTCTTATCTTTAAATTTTTTAACCCAGCCCAGGTTGATCATCTTGGCTACGGGTATCCGTTTCAGCCAGTCCAACTCCGACTCCAGACGGGCCTGCTCGGCCAGGCGAGAGCGGTCTTCCTGAAATTGACGCTCCAGGTTGTTCCAAAAATGGGCCGGGCGGCCCAAAACCCGCTCCAACTTTTGCGCCGAGTCGGTGGTGATGGGAGATTTGCCTTTGATGATTTCATTTATGGTCTTTTTTGCCAGTCCGGCCCGCATGGCCAGTTGAGCCTGGGTCATCGGGTAGGCTTCCAAATACTCATCCAGAACTTCACCCGGTGTAACAAGATAGTCGGGAAGATATTGGTTTTTATGTCTATCGCTCATGAGTATTCTCCACCCCAAGGATTGTAATAGCAGTTACTTGGGACCAATCCAGACCTCCCTCATCGCGTAATGGAGTCGGGTCATGGTTTGGTTTGAAAGTCAATCTGTATGGATGATCCAGGTCAACGGACATTTTGTTGAAGCTATGTCCCTTGGAAATTTCATGGCAGCGGGCCGGGCCACTCTCAGGAGGCCAGAAGTCCATCAAACTATCAGCCGCTCGCAACTCCATCATACGTAGGCTAATTTTCTTTGCGCGTAGCACCCCATAAATTTTCACAAGCTTAGACCCCTCGTTGAATGATTTTTTCAACTTGGTTGTCTTGAAGTCTATATCCATAGAATAAAAAAGTCCAATATATTATTAACCCACAGGGTTAATTAAAGTTGGTATTTTTCAGCACATCAAAAAGATCATCCATGGAAGAGCGTAACGCCTGTGATCCTTTTTTCCATTGAATAATGGCATCTGGCAGACTGCTTTCAATATCATATGCCTGTTTGGATTTGTTAGTCACTTTGCTTCGCACATAGAGCGGAATGCTTAAATTATGCTCCAGTTCCCGGATGGCTGGCAGGTCGGCAACAGTAGTGAATCCATCTTCTTCAGTAAAACTCCGATAAGCGTTGACGATGCGCTCAATATGGTCGTCGGTCAAAAAACTCTGGGCTCGCTCTCGAGTCACTTCACCGACGGCATTGATGAACAGCACCTTCCCTTTACTGGCCTTTGGTTTATTCATCCGGCAGATAACGACACAAGCCTCCATGGGGGAGTTGTAAAAAAGATTCGGCCCCAGGCCCAATACGCACTCCACCACATCGGACTCCACCAATTTGGCGCGCATCTGTTTCTCTTCATTGCGAAACAACACCCCATGGGGAAATAGAATGGCACAGCGGCCCGTGCGATGGTTCATGCTGGTAGTGATATGCTGCCAAAAGGCATAATCGGCACGGCCTTGGGGCGGTGTACCGTAAATATTTCGACCCCAGGGATCATTGGAAAATTTGCCCCGGTCCCACTGCTTGATGGAGTATGGCGGGTTGGCTAGAACCACATCAAAGTGTTGTAGCTTCCCTTTTTTGACAAACTTGGGATCTTCCAGAGTATCTCCCCGCATGACGTTAAAATCCTCTATGCCATGAAGAAAAAGGTTCATCCGTCCTATGGATGAGGTCATCAGGTTACGCTCCTGACCAAACAGTCGTAGGGTGCGCCACTCCTTTTTTTTGCGCTGAAGATGGGCCACTGCTGATAACAGCATGCCAGCCGAACCGCAGGTGGGGTCGTAGATGGATTCTCCCGGTTTTGGCTCCAGCATCTCTGTCATAAGGTGAACCACAGTGCGGTTGGTATAGAACTCTGCCGCTGTGTGACCGGAATCATCAGCAAACTTTTTGATCAGAAATTCATAACCGACCCCTAGTTCATCTTCCGGGCAGTTGGCTAGAGAGAGGGTATGTTTGCTGAAATGTTCGATTAGTTCTTTTAGCATATGGTCAGGCAAACGTTCCGTGTTGGTCCATTGAGCATCACCAAATACACCGTAGAGACTGTCCGGGTTGGCCTTCTCAATGGTCCTCAGAGCATCCTGAATTGCTTTGCCAACATGAGAGGCGGTGTTGCGGACCTGATTCCAATGGGCTTTGGTTGGAATGCGAAAGCGGTGATTTTCCTCAAAGGCGGCGTACTCTTTATCTCCGCCCGATTCATCTAGAGCTAGGAAATACTCTTCATCATGGACATCACAGAGCCG
Organism: Magnetococcales bacterium; assembly: GCA_015232405.1. Taxonomy (GTDB): domain Bacteria; phylum Pseudomonadota; class Magnetococcia; order Magnetococcales; family JADFYX01. Next base: position 32,281 of record JADFZS010000034.1, read on the forward strand.
TTTGAAAAAGAGCAGTGGGAAGATGAACTGCTTGTAGTCACCCGCATCGATGTATCCTCGAAGAAGCGTTGCTGCTCCCCAGAGATAGGACTCCAATTCCGATTGGCTGATCAAACCCTCTTTTTTGTAAATTTTCTGCCCACAATGGGTACACTCCCAGGTCGGTGCATCCAATTTAATGCCGCATCCACCTAGAGATACTCGACCTTCTAAAATTTGTTTTTCCAGTTTAGCGTCTTGATTTGGCATTCCATACAAAATGCTTGCTACAGGGGACTTTTTGCAGGAAGGGCATTTCACTGGCTTTGTTACTCTTTGTATTCTGGCAGATGGTACTTTTATATTCATGGCATCAACCCCGCTTTATGAAGAAGTTTCTCCAAGCGATCTTCGGCGGCATAGGCCACCTCTAAGCTGGACTTCAGGTTGGTCAACGCCTCCTCAACAGTGATGGTCTCTTCCTCGATTACTGGCTCCACATAACGAGGAATGTTGAGGTTGTAGTCATTTTCAGCAATCTCTTTCAGGCTCACCATTCGGGCAGTGCCCTCCACATCCTGCCCATTGGCATACCATTGGTAGATCTGCTCCACATGTTCCGGCAACAACTCATTCTGGGCGCGGCCCTTCTTGAACACCTGGGAGGCATCAATCATAAGCAGCTGACCTCTGCGCTCTTTTGGTTTTCGGGCTCGGAAAACCAGGATACAGGCTGCGAGTCCTGTACCATAAAACAGGTTGGAGCCCAGACCGATAACAGCATCCAGGTTATCCATGCCAAGGATGTGCTTGCGGATTTTTCCCTCCTTGGCCATTCGGAACAACACCCCATGAGGAAGCACAACCGCCATGCGTCCGGTCTTCGGGGCCATGGATTTGATCATATGCTGCACCCAGGCAAAATCACCACTCTTGGCAGGAGGCAATCCGGCGAAATTTCGCCCGAAAGGATCACTCTCCCAGACCTCTTCTCCCCATTTTTGAAGGGAGAATGGTGGATTGGCAATAACGCAATCGAAGGTGGCTAGGTTGTCCCCAGCATAAAAAGCCGGGAACCGCAGCGTATCGCCACGCTCGATGCGGAAATCTTCCGTTCCATGCAAAAACAGGTTCATGCGGGCGATGGCAGAGGTGGTAAGATTTTTTTCCTGACCGAACAGTCGACCCAGCAGCATTTGGACGTTCCCTCCGCTACGCCTCACATGATGAATAGCTTCCAACAGCATGCCGCCGGTGCCACAAGCGGGATCATAGATTGTTTCACCCTCCTGAGGAGCAAGGATTCGGGTCATTAATGTCACCACCGAACGTGGTGTATAGAACTCTCCAGCCTTTTTATTGGTGGCATCGGCAAACTTTTTGATCAGATATTCGTAGGATTGACCAAGTATATCTGCCTCTGCATGTTGATTACCCAGAGAAAGCTTGGAAAAATGCTCGATCAGATCTCGTAATAGGTTGTCCGAGAGCCTCTCTTTGTTGCTCCACTGGGCGTCACCGAAAATATTGTGTAGCGTTTCTGGATTGGCCTTTTCAATACCACGCATGGCACTTTGCAGGGCATGTCCTATGTTGGTTGTCCTGGCTCGGACATCCTGCCAATGACACTCTTGTGGGATTTGGAAACGATGATTCTCGGGAAATTGGGCGTACTCCTGGTCACCTTCTGACTCTTGGAGAGCAATAGCAATCTCTTCATCATAGACATCAGAGATACGTTTGAAGAATAACAAGGGGAAGATGTAGGTTTTGAAATCGGCTGCATCCACTGGCCCACGTAGAATATTTGCTGACTCCCAAAGATGATTTGAAAGTGTGGAAAGATCCAAAGAAGATGCTCCTTTATTTCCTCTAATATCGATTATTCTCTCCGACCGTCTATTCTACTACCGATGATAAAATGCAAGGACATCAAACTATACATGTAGTTTCATTTTGAATCGAGTAAAAGCAAGTTGTTTTATTGTTTTAATAAATAACCATAGCGTTGTTTTAAGGCGTTGAGTGGTTGTTTGAGTAAGGGGTTGGATTGTTGGCATTTTTATTTAGACTGTTGAAACTAAATGTTATTATACAATTTTATTGTCTTTTTTTTCGTGTTTAGCAAAGAAACATAAATTACAGTTTGGTATCTTTTTTAAGTTACCATGAAACTATGTTGTATTTTAGCGAAGTTTAAATACCCTGCATAATCTTTAAAACTGCTGAGGTGCGGTTCATGGTGAAAAAATGCAGTCCTGGTGCGCCGTTGTCCAATAAATCTTGGCTCTGCTTGGTTGCGACTTCAATGCCAAAATCCAGCATGGCATCTTGATCATCCTTTAATTTTTCCAGTTCTTGAGCTAGCCAATCCGGTAACTGTGACCCGCATAGCTGGGATAGTTTGTTGATCTGGTTAAAGTTGGTAATGGGCATGATTCCTGGAATTATGGGGATCTTGATGCCCTGCTTTTGACACTGCTCAACAAATCTATAGTAGTCACTGTTTTCAAAGAAAAACTGGGTTATGGCAAAATTGGCCCCGGCATCGACCTTTTTTTTGAAGTTCAGTATGTCTGCCTCTATGTTTTTGGCCTCAGGATGTACTTCAGGATAGGCAGCAACTCCAATTTGAAAATCGGGATAATTCTCACGAATAAAGGTTACAAAACGGTTGGCATAGGGAAATACACCACTTTTTTTCACTGGGGCATTTTTGGGAATATCCCCACGTAAGGCAAGAATCTTGGTTATACCCTGGGATCGGTATCTATCAAGAATTTGCGCTAGCTCATCCTCATTGTCTCCCACGCAAGTTAAATGTGCCACGGTAGATAACTGGGTATCCTGTTTCACCCGGCAGGTAAACTCCACAGTACGCTCCCGATCTCCACCACCAGCACCATAGGTGATGGATATAAAGTCCGGGTTGTATTCAGCAAATTCGGAAATAACATCCCAGAGCTTGCTTTCAGCTTCCGCATTTTTTGGGGGAAAAAATTCCAGCGATATAGTTTTGCTCATGGTTTTAAAGTTTTTCCAAGGTAAATTATGCTAAATAAGGGTTTGTGTTCTTTTGATATATATCGGAAGACATACTAACCAGCTTAACAGGCTATATCAAGAAGATGGTGTAACCAAATATCATTATAAGTGCTAATTTCTGCCTGTTTCTGCTTCTCTATACACTAAAAATAAATATTAACATGTCATAACTTTCGATCTAATAATAGTTATGGTAGATTCAAATTAAACTATATTTTGCTATAATTAATATTTGCAAATATAGTGATATTGTTCGTCTTCAAATTGTACTTCTTTAACAGTAACAACAAATAGCTATACTGATTTTTCAAGTCAAATTCAGAGGGTTTTGGCATTTATCTGTATTACAACTAAATACTATTTATCACCAAACAAAAGGGGATGCTCCACATGGGTAAGAATGTATTCATCATTAACGGTCATCAGGCATGTGATTATGCACCGGGAAAACTAAACCAAAGCCTGGTTGATGTAGCGAAAAACAGCCTGGAAAAGCAAGGACATAATATTAAAGTCAGCCATGTTGATAATGACACTGATCCTGCTGGTGAAGTTGAGAAATTTATCTGGGCGGATGTTATAATTTTTCAAACTCCTGTCTACTGGATGTCTGTTCCCTGGAAATTTAAAAAATATATTGATGAAGTGTATATGACTGGCTATGGAACCCTGTTTGCCGATGATGGTAGAAGTGATGATGATCCTAGTAAAAAATATGGCAATGGTGGGTTGTTGCAAGGGACCAAATATATGCTTTCAACAACATGGAACGCACCCTTAGAAGCGTTCACCGATACAAAACAGTTTTTCGATGGTAAGAGCGTTGATGAGGTTTTTGTCGCTTTTCATAAAGGACAATCATTTTTAGGGCTTGAGAAGCTTCCTACATTTTCCTGCCATGATGTCATAAAAAGTCAGAATATTACTGAGGAGTTTGACAGACTGCAACAACATTTGGATGCAAATATGCCAGCTTGAATAAGCTTAACAGGGCTACATAAAACACAAAAACCTCAAAACAGTAAAAGCCAAAATTGGCAACTGCTGTTTTGAGGTTTTTTGCTATCTATCTATATCAATTTTAAAATTTTTTTTATTGCAATCCACCTTGAAAAGTTTGCTCTTTTCTTAAGTTGAAGTCGAATATCTGAAACCTACAACCGTTAAATCATCAACCGGAAATCTATCTCCCCTGTGTTTGTGATAGGCCTCTAGCAGGATTTTCTCTTGTTGCTCGAATGGTTGTAGATAGTTCTGGGCCAGAATTTTACAGGTACGTTTACGACCAAAGCCAAACCTTTTGAAATCTCCCGGTTGATCAATAATACCATCGGTAAACATGTAACAGGCCATCTGTGGTGTTACGGCAATGGTCTGGTTTGTAAATATAAAATCTAGATCTGAGTGACGATAGCCAAGGCTTTGGTTGTCACCTTTTAATATTTTATACTCACCATCCTCAACCACAATAAATGGGGTTTTGGCTCCGGCAAAGGTAATGGTTTTCTCAATGTCGTTGATGAAGCAAAAACCGGCATCCATACCATCATCCGAGACAACCTGCTGTTGGTCTTGGCGTAGAGATGTCTTAACTATGTAGTTTAGCTGTTTGAGGATCTCAGCAGGATCTTTACACTCATCATCTTTGATAATACGTTTGATGCCGGAAGAGGCAAGCATGGTCATGAACGCACCGGGAACACCATGACCAGTACAATCTACAACCCCAACAATAAAGCCGTTGTCTACCGCCTCGGCAACAAAGATATCACCACCAACAATATCTCTTGGCTGCCAGGTGAAAAAGCTCTCTGGCAAGTGACTTTGTACCTCTTCCATATTTGGTAACAGAGAAGCTTGAATGCGTTTAGCGTAATGGATGCTCTCTTGGGTGAGTTGGTGGGCTTGATGCACCTTTTCCAAGGTTTTGTTTAGCTCATCGGTGCGGTCTGCTACCATCTGCTCAAGATTTTTACTATAATTTTTGAGCTGGATGTTCTGTTCTTGAATTTTGCTTTTCAACTCATGGTTAAGATAGAGGGAGCCAGCCTGATTTACCATGACTGTGAATGATGATAGCAGGTCACTGGTTATGGGTTCGGAATAGTCTTTGCTCTCTTGGGAAGTACCCCCCAAAACAAAGCCATATAGCTCCTGATTATTGTTGTAAAACGGGCAGATTATCGCCTCATAAAGATCTAAAACCGACCACTCTTTTAGCATGATATGGGTTTGATCAATTATCTTGCTTTCTTTACCGGAAAACCACTCCGGTAAAAATGGCAGCTTGTAGCTCTCCTCTTCTAAATTAAAGGTATTTATGACATTTAATCTGTTGTTTACTGGGTCATAGAGAAGAAACGCACTCAGCTCAAATTCAAAGGATTCGACAACCGCTTCCAATATGATGGTTGTCAAATCCTCCGTCTCTTTTGCTTGCAGTGCCTCTTCATTGCAGCTTTGGATAAACTTGAAGCGACCCAGTTCGCTATCAAGTTTATCTCTAGTGCCGACAAGATCCTGCCGAACCGTGATAAACTGGCTTACCTGAGCTTGTAGACTCTCTACAATTTTTTTCAGTTCATCATAGGGTAGATCTTGTTTATCAGTAGCACCCATTTTATTTTTCCGTCAGCTATCAGCGAGAATATAAAGTGAAGTGGTCTGGTTATGGAATGTATTGCAGCCACCAAGGAGTGTTATTTCGCCAAAACCGTATAGCCCCAGCCATGGACCGATATTATCCCCGAAGAGAGGTTTTTGCATGTTATCGATAATCTCACCTTTTTCGATTTTATTGAACATCAAACGGCCTCTTGCAGCACAGTCTGTATGAAAAACAGCCCTTGGTTTGCGACCGTTTAGCTCGTTGGTGAGTTTGTTCATCAATCTATCCAAACCGCTAAAGATCAGTTTTTCATCACGCTGTACCAACCAGAATTTTGTTCCCACCTCACAGCTAACAGGGATATAGAAAGATTGATTCTCCTTATCTACCTTTATGATAACATAAAGGATATGCTGGTTGTCGTACTCTTCGTGCAGTGCATCCGGCAACATGGTTCCGATACAGGCCATGGCCATGGCATCGCCAAGCTCAGTATCAACAGGAAGATCAAGTTTTTTCATCAAAAACGGCCAAGCTGGCTCCCCATCAATTTCATATATGCGGTTGGCTTCGGCACGGGTAACCTCAAATGGCATGCCAATGGGGTTGTTGCCATGGTGAGCACCCATCAACACCTCTAGGCTTGGGTCAGCAAAGCCGATTAATATTGCCCCCTGTTCCAGTTTAACATCGTTGATGAATTGATAGTTGACCTTGGCCTTGATATTGTCCGAAGATGTGCCGCCGAATATCGGCATCTCTTTACCAAATACTGACTCTATACCTCGTAAGGCATCGTCAGCCGCAATATCAATTCCAGATGCCAGCACATTGATCATGTTGACGTTGGGATTTTTCTCCTTAAGCTCTTTGGCGGCAGCTTCAGCGATTTCGTAGGAGTTATGACCGCGAATGTTATCCTTGTAGGCAATGGCAAATTCACTTTTTGGTCCTTTAACAATCATAACTGCCAAGGAGCGGATTTTTTCCATGGCTCCCTCTCTACCCACAACCCCAGCACAGGTACAACCAACTACTTCAGCACTTGGAGACATTTCCCGAGCTTTTTGGGTCAGTTCGGTAAATTTGTGCCCCATGGTTGTGTGAAAAATTATCAGGTCACAGTCAGTGCCGTCCTCCGATTCCAAAGATCTGGTAATACAATCTTCCATCGCTTTTTTTGAGTTGACCATTTCATTGCTGGCTGAAAAAAATTTTAACATGCTTCCCCCCTCTTTAAGTGATTAGTATATTTATTTTATATGCAATAAGTTAATATAGTATAAAAAACAAACTTTTAGAGCCGTTTTGTGTTTTTGCTGCTCACCTGGTGACAACCAGAATCAGGTGACTTGATAAAAGAAAAGCACCATATAATTGCGCTCAACCAAACTAATTTATATACTAACCTTTATTTACTTGATAAAAAAGCTTTGTTAAGATTTTGATAAAAATATACATATAATATATGTTTATTATATCTATCTTTTAATATAGTTCAAGGTAGATGACAAATCAAATTGTTTGTCTTCTTACAATCGATATAAAAGACAATAAAAACATGATATAAAAGATAGATAGTAGGTGAAAAGTCGATTCACAAATATAAGATTTGTGATTATATTGTATAATTTATACCATTGTAAAAACAATATACCTTAAAAACTATTAGTAAGGGTGATAACTATATGAGTACAACATCTGCTAAAAGAAAACTTCCTGTTGAAGTACAACTGGCTTGGGAGGTTATGACCTGTCGAGCTATGCGCTCTACCTATGAAGAGAGTGATCACCCCTGCCAATGGTTTAACGACTATTTCGGGCCGTACCCTGGCTTTAGTTGGGTCGATAGTGTCCCTCCTGACAGTTATGGCGAGGAGGAGGGGGAGTATATGGCCCAATGTACTGGACAGCGGTTTCAAATCCCAGAGCTGGTTACCGGGTGTCGCAAAGCCCCGATAATGACTATCGGCATTAACCCCAACCAGACCGCCTATTTCCCATCGGTGGATGGCTCTACCTGGTGTTATCCTTATATGGATAATGTTGAGGATTACGCCTATTATTTTCGCCATAGATCGTTAACCCAGGAACATTTTACCTTGGAATTTATCCGCTCCAACGTGATACCAGCCACCAAGATCATTGCCGAGGCTGATGGTGAGTTTGTAGGCAATATTTCAAGATCTTCAAATACTGGTGGTATTGATTTTAACCTTGAATATTATCAGGATGGTGATAGTAAAGCCGATTATAAAACCAGCTTTCATCTAAAAGATGGTTATCTGGTTTTTTATGACCAGTACAACGATAAAAAAGAGTACGGTAAATTTTTTAAAAAGGGTGACATCATAGCTGGTTGTATTGAGTTGACTCCGGGCAGTGAAACTACGGTTATTCGCAAAAAAATCAGCTACTATTCAAATTTTGATAAAATTTTCCAGCTTTTTGTAGAAAAGGCAGATTTGGCTGACAATGAGTTACAGTTGGCGGAAGATGTCTGTCAAGCTGATATGGTAGCCTGTTCAAGCCCAGGATGGGATGGCTATTTTACTGATTCTGTACTAGAAGGCATCACTCACGAATGTCTGAACAAGCGAGGTTGGATTGATAAACAGATTCTCCAGGCAAGGCCAAAGCTGGTAATACTGGCTGGTGACAGCAGCTATGATATGTTTGCCAATTTATATGCCAAAAATATAGTAACAGATTTAGACCTAAGCTCAGATCTGTTTGAAATGTTGGTAAAGACCCAAACCGATAAAATTTTCTTTAAAATCCCCTTAAATCATGATGCTGATTTAGATAAACCAGAGGATTATCAACTATGTCGGTTGGTAATCTCCCCCCATTTTTCTTATGGGGATAACTTTAGACCCCAGGTAAGAATTTCTGATGATGATTGGAGAGTGTTAATCAGCGGTGAATACGCTGATATCTGTGAAGAGCTGGTTGAGAACAAGCAGGTTGCAGAGGCTTTTGGCGATGTTTGGGTTGTATACCTTGATGGTCGCAGTGTGGGTGGTGGAAAAAAATGTCTCACCCAAGATGAGTGGAAAGATTCCAAATATGACTGTTTTAGAAGTTATCCAATCTATGATGTAAATGATCTGATTTCTGAGATAATTTTACAGGAGTACAAAGATAATAATCTGGTCATGAAAGGCAAACATTTTCAAAGAACAGACGGTTCGTGTCAGTTCTGTGTCAATGATCTCTACGCTTTTTCCGAGGGGTGTCTGTACGGAAAGGTAAATAACAAAGATACCATAACAAAAACCGGGAGCGTTTCATGACCAGTGACATAATAGCTATTTATGGGTTGCATGGTGAATCCCTTAGTTGCCCGTCCGATACAATAACCAGTTATTGGGCTGCAATGGGAGCTGGTGGTGATGGCTTTGTTGCTGCCCTACAGATCACCAGTGATGATACAATGGTCTGCTGTCCAACAGGAGTTCTGGATTACCACAGCAGTGAGCAATTTATTGTTGCTGATCATACCGCAGCAGAACTAAGGGAGCAGGATGCCGGAAAATCATTCTATTCCACCGTTCTTGATGAAGACAACCAACCAACAGGAGAGTACGGAGAGGATAAACCGTGGGTTGGTAATCCAAAAAAAAATGACCATCTGTATTTTCCCAAACTATCAGAAGTGTTGCAGCTTTTTGGTCGTCGTACCAAGATTTTTCTACTTTTCCCAAAAGTAGAAAAACCCTCTGTAGTTAATACCATGGCAGACCAGACAATGGCAGATCTTAAAAAATATGGTCTTAACACGAGGGTGACTGTAGTTGCACAAAAGAGTGTTTGCGATAGGTTTCAAGATTACTCCCCCAGTACTCCTCTAGCATTAATTGCCGACTCATCGTTAACCTATACACAAAATATGCAACTGGCTAAAGATACAGGGGCGACGCTTTCATATATTAATGTTGAAGATCTGGATGTCTCTGAAGCCCAGCACAGTGAGTTTAATGATATAAAGCTATTGCTCACCTCTAAAAAACACCCATATGCACCAACATTGGATCAGTTCAGGCATATAAAATCGTTGGATAACTTGGCAGGTTTGTGTTTTATGGGGGTGGAGCAGTGTGTAAACCTGGAGACACCACCTGCACAGGTGCTACATGATGATTTTTCTGCGCCAAAAATAGATAACCAAATCTGGTCTGCCGGTTACTCCCACGCCAACACCAATACAACAATAAAGCTAGAGGACAACCATTTTGTTCTCGATATAATAAGTGGTGGTGTCTACTCCGGTGGGGCAGTGGTTACGGTGTTGCCAATTCATGGACGTTTTGATGCCCGTGTGGATTTTGTTGTTGATCACCCCCATCAGGGCACAACGTTTGAGATGGCAGCCATTAGTCAAGATCCTGGGTATTTTCATATTGATAACTCTGATCTTGGTTCAACAAATGTAAACCTCACCTTTGATGTTCATGGCGCGCCTCCTTATGCCAGCAGCGAAAGAGATGAGGACGACGGTTTTCGTATAGGTTGGAATAACGGTTTTAATCTAACCAAGGTGGATGAAGATTGGAACTCATCATCGGTAAATATGTACAATAAATATGGTAGAGATGTCGGCTATGGTCCTGGAGACAGCCCTACAGGCACACTGCGTCTGCTCCGCAATGGCCCGGTGTTTAACTCCTATTACAAAGATAAATTCAACAAAGCCTGGGTCTGTTCGGGGTCGGTTTTGGTGGCTAATTTAGGGCCGGATATTCATATACGTCTAGCAGGAAAACATTGGCCAAAATATGGTGATGAGGCCCCTGGCAACAGAATTGCCTTTACCAATTTTCATCTTTTACAGTTTTAAAAAAAGTATAAGACAAAAAAACCGCCCTATTTTTAAAGGCGGTTTTTTTGTCTTGGTTTTTGAACAAGATTTTCAGGTTTAATCAAGCATAAAGCTTGGTGGGTCTTGTCTCTCAAACTGTGTTGAGATACTGTTGCCTTCATATAGCTTTAAACCTTTAAATTCATCTGCGGTTGAGGTTGGAATGTCGGTTGGAACCGAAGTGGTGTTTAACACCTCTCGCAGTTGTCCCCGTAAATGTGATAGCAGATCTGGATCAACATCTTTTTCGTTTGCCCAGTTTACCCAATAGATCAAACATTTATTGGTGACAACAAAAAGAAACCCCTCAAGGCCCCTTGGTAGGTTGTTTTGTAAATTAGCCATCTGAACTTGGACAATTTCCAAAAACTCGCTCATAGTCTGTTTTGGGTCTTCCCTAACCCCTATGTAGTGGTCATTTTGTCCTTTCATCCAATCAACTTTATTGTCAAAAAGATAGTAGGGGGTTTTAATCCAGATATCATCACCCATCAATTTGGGAAAGTCGGTAAAACTACGTCGTTCATAAGGGGTTGTGCCGTCCATATCAAAAACCACCTGATGAAGATCATAACCAAACAGTTTGCCACCAGTTGTTCTTGTCCGGTTGTAGTAGACCTCACGGGAGGAGAAAAATACAATGGCGGTTTCGTCTGGGACCTCTTCACATGGATCATCGGGAATTACCGATGGGATGTAAGCGGTCAACCCTTGAGGTGACATAAACTGTACAATAGCCGGAATAAACTCTGTGCCTAGTTTTTCGCGAAAGTCACCGCGATTTTCAAGAAGGGTTTTTGCCATATACCATGCAGAAACCCTTACCCCCTGATAATCAACTCTATAATCTCCAGAATCACTCATCACCACCCCCTAAATAATTGTAAAAAATTATTAAAAATATA
>JADFZS010000035.1 GCA_015232405.1 Magnetococcales bacterium
CCTGTGATAACTCTCCTTGTTCTCCTCATCGTCGAATTTACGTTCACCAGAGATGGTAAGTTGACCGTTATCAACGTTAACGTTGATGTCTTTCTGTTCCATACCGGGAACATCGGCTTTGATGAGAATCTGGTTTTCATCCTCACGTATATCGACTCGCATGGGCCAGAGAGTCATCTGACCATCAGATGTTTCATAATCCCGCTCAAAAAGTCGGTTGATCTCGCCTTGAAGAGTACGGAAATTTCGGAAAGGATCATAAGTGGCAACTATGGACATTTTGGACCTCCTTCATGTATATATTGTTTTATTTCAACTTGTTACTGGTGTTGGTGGCCACCTATAATATGAAATATGCATTATTTTGTTGTCTGCAAGAGGAAAATGAAAAAATATTTTTTCAGACGAAGAGTTTTGAACAGGAAGGCTGTATCTTTTTGATAACAAAAAAAGTAAACGTCAAATAAACCGCATATTTAACACCGTAGATGGAGGCTATTAAGCTCCCCTCTTCTTCTTATTAATAACTTAAGAGAGCAATGGAGCAAGAACTCAGCAAACTACAGAAAATAGTGTGAAGCTTATCCACTGGGAAAAGATTGGGGTTTGCTTGTGGCACAAAAGGTTGGAGAAAGACAATTAGACTCAAAACACAGATACTTTGGCTGGAATGTATCTATTTTTGGTACAAAAAAAAGCCTGATTATAGACCTTAAAGCAAATCAAGAAATCTGCTGTAACCTCTTATGAGGGAGTTCTGGAAAGATGTATGGCCCAGAACTCCCCTAAAGGTTTGGCTATTTTCTAGATAATATTGAACCCTGTTTTTTATTACATATTAATCTTTTGGTACTGCCACCACATATATTTGAAATATTTAAAAAATTATATTCTATTTTAAAGTTCTTAGATAAGAGATCAACTCGGTACGCAAGCCCTCTTTGTGAATACCGCCAAAAGCTTCGATATGCTTGGTGTCACTTTTGCTGCGGGCCATTTTTATGCCCGGCATGAATTTACCAGGATTGGCTATGAGGGAATCCAACTCAGCTTCTGTCCAGGAAAAATCACCCCTCTCAGATACAATTTGTGAAAAAGCATCGCTATATTCGTATCCTTTGGCAGTCCCTGCCCTACGGTTGAATATACCCCATAGGTATGGCCCTTTGCGATTAACATTTTGATTAGAAAAATCGTGACATTTTGCACAATGGGTTTTTGCTAAGTTATGCCCGGTGTTAACAATATCCGACGAAATTTTAAACATCGCTATAACGAGTGTTGCAACTATAATTACAGAAAAAAATACTTGTTGTTGATGCATTATTTGCTCCATCACATTTGATTTGGTAGTCTGATTTCAAGAATTGTAACTCAATTGTAAAATGATTTGGAACGGTTAATATTCGGTTTATGAAAGAAAATCCAGGCTAAATGAATTACGTTAATATTCATTTTCATGTTTATCTGCTGGCATTTTGTTACAATTGTGTTTAGCCTTTAACGGTAGAGTTTTGTACACCATATTTTTAAAGCAATATCCACTACAACCCCATTTTAAGGAATAATAATTGTGCTAATCCTCAAACTGATGGAAAAAATAGAGTTTTTCTCTGAATTTTCTGACGATGAAAAATTGATTTTTGTCGATAGTGGAAGCTTTTTTAAAAATTATGAAAAAGATGAATATATCATCAAAGAGGGAGTCAAAGATGATTGTTCCTTGTTTATATTGTTAAAAGGCAAAGTGACAATTAGCAAAAAAGAGTTTCCCAATATGGTGCTTGGAGTACTTGAAAAAGGCGATATCATAGGAGAGGCATCGTTTTTATCTCGCCATCCCAGAACCGCTTCTGCTGTAGCCCAAGAAGATGTAACTGTATTTAAGGTTGAAAAAAATTCAATGGCGGGACTTGATTGTCCATTGCAACTAAAAATAAAAGACCAACTATTTGAAATATTGATTCACCGCATGAACAGCACCAACAACGCCATGTTAAGCATGTTGAAATAGCAGACTCACCATACTTGATACTGTTATAGATTGTTTTTTAGAATCTCGGCAAATTTACTATATGCTACACCGTTTAAGTGGAGACCATCATAGGAGAACTCATCATTTAAAAAACCATCTTTTATAAAGGTACTGTTAACATCAACATAGTTGATGCCCTCTTTAACACACTCTTTTTCCAACAGTTGGTTGAAGAGTTGGACACGCTTTTGCAAATCACCTTTAAACTTTTTTAAATAGATTTCCTGCTGTGATTTACCTGGATATATCACAGAAAAAATAGTTGCTTGAATTTTGCTTTGCTTGATTATTGCAATGATTTTTTTGTAATTTTCAATAGATTGCTCAATATCATACCCCCACTCTATATCATTTATACCAACCATCAAAAATAGTTTTTTTGGTTTTTTGCTAAGTGAGTTATTGATCCTCCTCAACACCCCAAAAGTGGTGTCACCAGCAATACCACGATTAACAATGGATACTCCAACCAGCAGTTCATGCCATTCGGCACTATCTACAATTGAGTCACCAATTATTATATAGTCAGCTGATATTGTTGACTGTTTAAAGGTAGAGAGCCTTCCTAGATAGTAGTGAGTACGATAATTTTTATTTTTTTGTATTTTAACAGACTGCTCTTTTTTGCTGTTTTGACTCTTTTTTGCTGGGTTGATAATTTTGATAACTGCTGTGTGGATATTATCAATAATCTGAAAAGGGAAAATTTTAAAATAGCCTGACGAAAAACCATAGGTAAACATAACAGCAGCAAGCACAAGAATTTTTATAGTTGAACCCTTGAGTAGTTGACTCATTATATTTTTTCCATGGTTTATCTATTATTTGTGCTACTCGGTTTGTTTAATTTAAAATATCTTGCGTATAGAGGTCGATTAAACAATTTTCTTTTTAATTATCTTCATCATTTGGGCACGAACAATTTTTAATGATGGATTTTCGTGGCTTTGAAAGGCTATGGGGCGACATAAACGCATGGCCTGTACACCAACTCTGGCAGAAAGCAGACCATTTGCCATCCCCTGCCCGGCTTTGGCAAAGAGAGCCGTGGTAACTGAACTACCAACTGTTTCGGCTACTTCATCGGTGATAAAATCTGTCGTGGCACTAGCCACCATACCAGCTAACACCTCCTGCATAATGGTGATAGAGCCAAAAAAACCGGGCTTGAAACCATAACAGGCGGCAATCTGTCTTACCATACGCACATTTCGCCAGAAAAATAGTAGAGCATCCAACCAAGCCATGGGACTTAATGCTGTTAACAGTGCTGCGACAGAGGAGTTTTCAACAACAATGTTGTAGGCCTTTTTATCTAAAACACAAAGTACATTTTTTGAAAACAGATCGAGGATTTCCCGATCCTGTAAATTGACATCCAGAGAGTCCTGAAAACTGTGCCACCCTTGATCTAGCTCTTTACGGTTTTTATAAAATTTCATAATACCCGTAGACAGAGTAACAGCATTACCGTGGGCATTATCACGACAGAGTTTAGCACCCTGTATTTGCAGAGAATGGACCTTATTAATAGAGCTGTAGGCTCTTAGCTCACGAAAGGTCAAAAGCAGCAATGTAACCCCCACACCACCAGCTACCAGCGCAAACAGCCAGCCTAATATCGGGTGCATGGTGAACTGACCTGCGACAAAAAGCACAGTATCCTGCACCACAACCGCACTTAAAAAAAGCAGACTTAAACCAACAAACCAGCGAAAAACCCGATTTTTCTGCCGTTTTGCTCTTTGAGCCACATACTCTCGCGCCTTTTTTATCTCCTCTTTTAGAGGGGGGTCTTCAATTATATCGTCTCCCTCTTGCAGTTCACCCGGCAACAGTAGTGGTGATACATTTGACTGCTGACCACTCTGTTTTTTGCCGGGCTTATCATCTTTTCCCACTGTAAAAAGGGCAGGAGGCTCCCACTCAACTTGAGCGCTCATATCAGTTTATCCCCTAGTAGAAATTCAATTGCCTGATCCATACGAAGATGGGGAATTGTACCACCACTTCCATATTTTTGTGGTTGAAAATCAAGAAAGTTAAAGCGGTTTTCTTCCCAATCAGCAAGGGAAGGTATCGCTTCTGGAATCTCCCCGGGAAACAGCATAACCTCCTCTGTTCGACCTATTGGCATCCCTTTTACAAAAGATAGTCGTCTGCCATGGTGGTCTCTGACCACAGTTTGGGTGCAAACCACAGAAGACAGTGCCAGGGTTTTCACCTCTACCCCCTGAAAAACTGCCTCATTAACAGGTCGGACCACCATACGGTTTAATAGACGCTCCAAGTTGGGATGCTGGTTTGCGGCTACATGGTCTGCTTTGGTAGCTACAAATAGCAACTTATCAATTTTTGGTTGAAAAAGTCGCGCAAGTAGGTTGGAGCTGCCATAAGAAAAGCTGTTTAAAATACCCTGTAAAGCAGACTGCATATCGGCAAAACTACCAGACCCATGGTTTAAAGCTTTCTGCATATCCACAAGGACAATCTGCCGATCAAATTTTGAAAAATGATCATAATAGAATTTTTTCACCACCAGCTCTTTATAAGACTCAAAGCGTTGTTCCATTACCTCATAAAGACTATTTTTTGCTGGGGTTCCTGTTGCAGCTGTAAGAGGACAAAATGTTAGGATGGGGGCATCTTTTAGATCACCAGGAATTATAAACCTACCCGGTTGCAGATAACTTAAACCTGTGTTTTTTGCCCGACAACCATGTAAAAAAGTGGTGAAAAGATGGCTTGCCTTACGTAATGTATCTTCATCGGCACTACGGTTTAAATCAATACTGTTGAGATATTCCAACCATTCTGCAGCCAGTACCGAGCGTGGCTCCTGTTTGCAAAAAGCAAAAATTTGTTCAGACCACTGGGCATAGCTTAGGTTGAGAAGAGGTAGATCCAATAACCACTCACCCGGATAATCTACAATATCCAGATATAGAGTTGCGGTTTTTGAAAACTGTCTGCTAATAAAATTTGCAGGTTGAAAACGGATGGCCAAACGGATTTCACTCAAACCATCGGTGGCTTTGGGAAATTCCGGTTTTTCTCCGGTCAAGGTGGCGACAAATTGCTCATACTGAAAAGCGGGTATCTCCATATTTGGCTGCAACATGGTTTTTGTACCCAAAAAGCGATTTTCTGCTATCACACTGAAAAAGGGTAGGTTGGCTCCATCAAGTCCATTTAACAATTGATGTATCAATGAGGTGATAAATGCTGTTTTACCACTGCGACTCAACCCGGTAACAGCCAATCTAACCCGACGATCCATGGCTAAATGGGTCAGGTTATCTACAGCTTTTTGCGACTCTGTAAGAAGCCCGGAAATTGTGAGGTTTTTAAGTGGCAACATTGTCTATCCCGTTAACTGTAAAAAGCAGAATCAAGCTGACCCTGCAAGATTTCGTTAATCAGAATAATACCCACAAGCCAAAGGCACAAGTGATAGTTATTTCAATTGCTAAATTGAATAAATTTGCTTTTATTAATTGACCTTAAATTATTACACTTGCCGATACGCTGGTAAAAGAGCTATTTATCTGCCTGACAGGTTTTAGAAAAATATATATTACCGTAATAAGAAGTAGCTTGTTGCCCTGAATTATCAGTATCGGTCATCAGAGCCACACCATCTATTTTATTGATGTTTCTGTCAAAATATTGATAAAAATCATTTTTGACATTGCGTACCTCCCTAACCCATCTACCTTTTTTTTGTTCTCCACCTTGTATGGAGATTATCATGGCTTTATCGGTGAATGCGTTGGGCCAGGAGTGGCCTATGTTATTCTTATTTGAAGACCAAACATAACTTATTGTTCTGGTGTTCCATATGGTGATTCCCCCCGATAGAACCACATAAACCCTGGCAGGATAGTCGTCACCTTTTTTGGTTTTTTCATCAAGTCCATTGAGAATATTATCTATTTTCCAAGACCAATGCAGACAGGGGGTTTTATTCAAATCAACGGACATCTCCCTGAACATTCCAGATGCAGATTGTGAGCTTTGGGCCTTGAGAACCCCCCCGATACCTGGCTCTCTTATAATTGTATATACCGTTTTATTATTGAATATTTTGTGTTTCCATTGGGCAAGATCACCATCTTTGAAGTTGCCAAGCATAAGTTCAGATGCCCAGCTTTGTGATGTCATCAACAGTAAAATAATGATAAAATGAGATATAATTTTGAAGTTTTTCAATGTTTATTGCATATTGGTTGTTAAACTATTTGGATAAGTAGCATATAATCTGGCTGTTTAATACTTGATATTTATCCTTGCAAGAAAAAGCATGCAGTGAGCAACAGCTGTATCCGATAAACAGATTACCAGATAAAATGTTTAAAATTATTGAGATATCAGTTATATGACCAACAAAACAAATTCCAGCACAAAACCACTTATTTTTGTGGTTGATGATGATGATATATTTCAGAATATACTGGCGTTATTCCTTGAAAAAAGTGGCTACAGTGTTAAACGGCTGGATGGTGGCAAACAGGCAATAGAGCTATGTGAAAATCTAATGCCGGATCTTATCATGATGGATGCTGTTATGCCAGATATAGATGGTTTTACAGCTTGTCAGGCAATCAAAAACAATAAAAACACAGCAAACATACCCATTATCATGGTTACTGGTAATGATGATGCCACATCTGTGGAACAAGCGTTTGGTTCCGGTGCTGAAGAGTATATTACCAAGCCCATTCAATGGTTGGTTTTGCGGCAACGTATTCGTATCTATCTGGAACGTAAAAACAACCTTCTAGCCCTGCAAGAAAGTGAAGAGAGGTTTCGCTCTGTTACAGACTCAACAGTTGATGCCATTATCTCCGCCGACGAAAATGGGGATATTATTTTTTGGAACAAAGGAGCGCAAAATATTTTTGGCTATAGTGTCGCAGAAATTGTAGGCAAGCCCGTAACCACTATCATACCAAAAAATTTAAGAAGCAAACATATTGGTGGTTTTGAACGCTATTTAAAAACTGGTGAATCCAGGTTTGAAGGTCGTAGTATTGAGCTTGAAGGTCTTAAAAATGATGGAACAAAGTTCCCTTTGGAAATCTCCATCTCATCCTGGGTTAGCACCGATAAAAGATATATCTCGGCTGTTGCTAGAGATATCACTGAACGAAAAAAAGTTATCAGTTCCAGAGAGGGAGTTGCTCTCTTTGATACCCAGATTATCGAGCAGATATACTCCCTTTGGCAAAGAGTCTGTAGCCGAGATGATTATCAACTAACTTTTCAAAAACTAAAAAGTATTTTGGAACTGGTGTTCTTGGCAGGAATCCAAAGTGAAGAGGGAGAGTCAATTAGCCTTGCTGTCTCTTTAATAGACCCCAACTATTTTGTTAATAGAGGTCAATCAAACGACAGCTCTGTTATTTTCTTTAAAAACCACCTACCTTTCAACCTTGATTCCTTGGGTAAATTGGCTCCAGGCTTTGATCCTGAAACTACGGTTATTGCGGTTAGTAGCAATACAGATAACCCGGAAACATTGCATATTTGGGGAGCCATATATGTTAGCATGCGAGGTAACACCACTTTGGACCCCTACCCTTTTACTCCAGAACCACTTGATGTCATTACAGTATCATCTTTAAAACCAGGCTCCTTGACCATATCATGGGGTGGACAAGACCTAGCAAACTTTAGCTCAGGCCATTTTACAGAGACCTCCATAGGTTCAGAATCTTCATGTGTTGCAAATCAAACAATTCAAAAGGTTATCAAAGGCCACAAAGAGTATAAAAAGGAGGGTAACTCCTACTGGCTAATATATCAGGAGATGATTAACCTTTTGGTAGAAGAGGCAAGCAAACGCTGCCATGGAGCAACTATAATATGGTTACCTGAAAAGATGATCAATATATCCAATAGATCATTAATAACCAAATACCCCCTATATCAAGAGACCAACACTCCTGAAATCATTGCCAATCTATGTGCTATGCAAAAAGAAAAAATAAATAATGGTAATGGTGAAAAAAGGGGCGTAAAAAGTGAGTTAGCAGATAAACAGGTATTAGAAGATGCAATAAACGAATGTAAAAAAATGTTGATTGACCATATTGATTTTGTCAGCCAGCTTACAACCATTGATGGTGCTCTGATTATCTCACATCAATTAACCCCCCTGTCGTTTGGTTCTGTTTTAGACTCTCCCCAATGGTCAGGCAATACCTACTATTACCAACCTGGTTATCCTGAAAAGCGTGAAGAGGTTAATTTAACCAAATATGGTACACGTCACACATCGGCAGTTAATTTTGTTGGCAAACACCCTGGTGTTATCGCCTTTGTTATTTCCCAAGATGGACCAATATCGTGTCTGTTGAGAAAAAAACAAAATGAAGTGCTGTGGGTTCCAGATTTTCTCAGTTCCCGTTTTTAAACAGGCGGAAGTTATGATAGTGAACAACGTTTAATTTGATAGATGACAACTCCAACCCAACAGGCGATATATTTTGTCTGATACTCTTTTAGCAAAAACTACTGCTACATTAAAAAAAGGCATTGCCAAGCAACAAGCCGGGCAGTTTGATGAGGCCCTTGCCTGTTTTAGTGAATGCCTTAATTATGACCCAAAACACGTTGAGTCTCTCTGTTATATGGGGGCGATATTAGAGGTAAAAGGCAAGATTGATGTTGCCATATCATGTTATAAAATGGCGATATCCATAGAGCCGGACAATCCATTTGCCCATTATAGTATGGGTAACGCTTTAACAGAAAAACAACAGCTGGATGCAGCAGTAACATATTATCAAAAAGCCATTGATATAAAAGCAGATTATGCTTATGCCTATAACAATATGGGAAATGCTCTGGGATATCAGGGCAAAATAGCTGATGCTGCCAACTGTTATAAAAAAGCTGTGGAGTATAAAGGAGATTTTTCTGCCGCCTATTTTAATCTATCCCAGGTCAATAAATTTACCCACATAGCAGAGACCCAAGCTATGAAAAACCTACTTGATAAAGAGCCTCACAACTCAGGCAAAATTGCACTTAATTTTGCCCTGGGAAAGGCCATGGCTGATTTAGGGTGTAATGAGGAGTCATTTGACTATTATCTGGTTGGCAACAGGTTGATGCGCAAGACAATCAACTTTGATATTAATAAAACCGCTACCAATTTTGCTTTTTATAAAAAAATATTTGATAAAAAGTTTTTTGCTACAAGAAAAAAATGGGGCTGTCTGGCAACAACCCCTATTTTCATCCTTGGCATGCCCCGTTCCGGCTCTACCCTTATAGAGCAGATACTATCTAGCCATCCAGAGGTTTTTGGTGGTGGTGAACAGCTTTTTTTAAAAGAGGTTCTTTATGAAAATATATCACAAGATTTAAACTTAATTCCCCAGGCTATTGATGAGATGCCTTTTCAAACAGCTGAAAAATTGGGCCAAGCCTATATTGATAAATTGGCTGGTCTATCACCTGGCAGCCCATATATTACCGACAAAATGCCAGAGAATTTTCTTTACATAGGTATTATAAAAGCCATTCTGCCAGAGGCAAAAATAATCCATTGCCACCGTTCACCCATGGATACCTGCCTGTCGATATTTCAACAAAAATTCTCCGGGGTACACGATTATGCCTATGACCTGACAGAACTAGGTGAGTACTATAACCTCTACAGAGGTCTAATGGACCATTGGCACAAAACACTACCAAACACAATTTTGGATGTCACCTATGAAAATTTGATAAATAACCGTGAGATTGAGATCAAAAGAGTATTAGATTTCTGCAACCTTGAATGGAACGATAACTGCCTTGATTTTCACAAAACCAAGCGCAACATACAGACCGCTAGTAACAGCCAAGTTAGAAAACCTCTATACTCTAGCTCAATTGACCGATGGAGGCTGTATAAGTCACAACTTCAACCGTTGATAAATGCTCTTGATGATAAAAAATAGCAAACTTGTATCCATATTTTATTGAAGCTTATAGAGACAGTTAGCGGTTTTTTTACCAGCTGTTAATAAATAATATTTGACCATCCCTACAGGTATAAAAAAAACCCAACATTAAAATTTTTATAGTAGCATCAGTATATATATATTGGTTAACGTTTGCTAATATATAATAATAATAAAATACTACATACGCTTAAATTGAATAGAACAATCTAGATCATATATATCTCATTGTGCTACTCTACAGATATTATCGAAAGATAGGACTTTTAAATTAATAACAGCCGCAAAGAATGAACAAGACAATCTCCACAAAAAAAAAGATAATTATTGCACTGCTTCTACTGTTACTCGCTTTCACAATATGGCGACTGCTAAGACCACTCAATATTTTTGTTGTGGAAGATAAATTTGCCTATGGTCTTGCTGTTACCATCCCTAAGGGGTTGGACTCCATAAGTGCCAAATCTTGTGGTGTGTGTCATGAAGAGATTTATAATGAGTGGTCAGAATCTATACATGCCCAAGCATGGAGTGACCCATATTATCAGGTGGACATGAAGTTTGAAGGCTCCCCACCTGTATGTATAAACTGCCATATACCCCTGCAGGCACAAAGAGAACAGATTATCGTTGGCTATAAAGACTCTGACAAATTAGACCCGATTTTAAAAAATAATCCCGATTTTGATGCCCAACTACAGAGTGAAGGGGTTACTTGTGCTGCCTGTCATATTAGAGATGGAGTTATAATAGGAACCCATAAAATTGATGATGCCCCCCACCCGGTTAAGCAAGATGAAAGGTTTTTGTCCCAAAACAGCCCATGTATTATGTGTCACAAGGTATCAGGTGATCGCTGGGATATGTTTTATAAGCGCCCACCTTGCGGAACAATCTCTGAAATAGCAGAAAAAAATCTAAAAGCAG
Organism: Magnetococcales bacterium; assembly: GCA_015232405.1. Lineage (GTDB taxonomy): Bacteria > Pseudomonadota > Magnetococcia > Magnetococcales > JADFYX01. Next base: position 10,921 of record JADFZS010000035.1, read on the forward strand.
ATTGTGTCGGCTGTCATATGCCGGAAACAGTCCGTCCTGTGGTTTTGGGAGGTGTTGCCAGAAAGAGCGGGAAACATCTTTTTCATGGGGGACACACCCCAGCAAAAGTCAAGAGTGCTCTTAGTGTTGATTATCGCTTTAGTGAAAATAAGTTTAACAAAACATTTACCCTTACCCTCACAAATAGCGGCACCAACCACTATCTACCAACCGGAACCCCTGATAGACATTTAACGGTAGATATAAAACTACTAGATGCTGATAACAGGGTAATAAAAGAGAAAAAAGAGAAACTAATACGCAATATTATCTGGCGACCATTTATATTTGATCTCTATGATAGTCGCCTACCCTACGGCGAACCGAGGGATTTTAGCATCAGTTTTAATAACAGAGGAAACAACATTGTAAAAACAGTGGATGTAACTGTTAAATATCATCTATTGGAGGAGTCACGAAGAAAAAGAATAGGTTATATACCAACCACCCCCATTAATTATCCCATTTACCAAAAACGGATCGATGTACCATAGCACTCAATAAAATCAGCCAGCCCGCCTATTTTTATTAAATAATAGAGATTTAACAATCAAGAGCATAAATACCACTGCTAAAAACAGAGAAATCAATATGATGATTTTGTTCTGTTGTAATGCAAAAAGATCAAAACCCTCATCCTCAACAGTGGCATTTGCAACAATTATTTCATCTAGAGGCTCATTGACTGGTGCAACATCAATGGTCTCAGCCACAACTTTATTTTCAGCAGGATCACTCTCAACTGTTGGTCCCACTACCCAATTTGCAACCAATGGCTCTTCATCAACGACATCTGCATTGGAGTTCAAACCTACAACGGTGCTGTTATCCATATCTGTAAGGGGTGCTTTTTCTTGGGGTTCTACTTTTGTTTCTAAAACATCTTTTGTAGCTGGATTATCATCACCACTGGCATCATCACTTTTATCGCTACTGTTTTGTAATTGGCTTGCAACCTCCTCTTTTTCTCCAGGTTCCATGATAAACACAACTTTTTTTAGTTTGCCAAATTTAAATTTTCCATAAATAGATGTGCCAGATGGCAGAGTTTTCTCTCCTTCCCCGTGCTGTAATCCATTTTTCCAATAGCCAATATATTTAGTGCCATCTTCCCAGACAAATGTACCCAAACCATTAAACTTGTTTTCCTTGAAAAAACCATCATAGTTGGAACCGTCAGGCCAGGTTAGTGTGCCGCTTCCGGTGCGGACTCCATCGACAAACTCACCTCTGTAGTGGGTTCCTGTATGTGTAATAGACTCCCCATATCCACTTTTACAATCGCCATAAACACAGACAGCTAAAGCGGTATTTGTGAATGAAAAAAATGTAAATATCGCGAAAAGTATATATTGAGATAATTTCATGATTATTCCTATATTTATATCACACCTAGCAAATACATACTATCAGATAAACAGCTCAAAGGTATAGCTACTCATTGTTGAAATGTATCTATTTTGCTTTTTAGAATGCCATATTCAAGCAAAAAGTTAAAAACAGTCCATTCTAAACTCCCTATAAAATAGTTTTTGCATTTTATTTTTGCTACAATAGGACAATTACAACAGCTTTCTGTAAACTATAAAGAATGGTTAACTATTTTTAACTTAGGAGATAATATGAGTACAACTAGGAAAAATTCTCTTGCCGGTATGTCTATTATCAACCTGCTAAAGATAGATTTTTTTTCCACTTTCACAGACGAACAAAAAGCGGCACTTAGCAGTAAAAAGATTTTTTATGCGTTAAAAGATGGCGACTATCTTTTACACAAAGATGACAATGAAAAATCATTTTATGTTCTTATGCAGGGTGAGATAGAGGCTATTGATGATGATGGCAATATTCTCAACACTCAACAATCCGGCTCAGTAATTGGTGAAATATCTTTTTTGTGTAACTCACCCCGTACCTGCAATGTCGTTGCCGTTGGCAATATTTTTGTGATGAAAATAGATGATGAAATAATGGATAATCTGGATGATAGCCTGAAAATAGCTATAAAAGACAAATTAATTCAGGTTCTTGTTGATCGTGTTACCGATAATGATCAAACAAAAGTACAGACCTAACCGCTAAAAATTCAGCCACAACTAATACAGATCAGTTAAACCCTGCTGCCAAAATCTTGGATGCAACAACCCGCCGTGGGAATTGCTGGTAGTTATGGCTTTTTGAATCTCTTCCATCCTTGTTATCTCAGGAAAAACAGACCATAAAAGAGCTGTAACAACCACCACGATAAACAGAGATAATAGCAGATGGTGATGGTTATGCTGGTTATTGGCTGCTGTATTTATGGGAAAATATGAGAGCATAAGAGCAATAACCACCACCCCGGTAAATTGGCTTACGGGCATAACTATTATTCCACTTAACTGTGCATGGGCTGCTGCCGCAGTAAAAGATGCAGTTAGTGCCATGGGCAGGTAGGTATCAATATTTGTGGTTGCAGCAACTGTTTTCTGCTTAATGTTTGTTATCCATTGTATCGCCCCTTTTATAATTAAAAAGAATATACTTAAGGCGGCAGGCAGACCCCACTCTGCCATAATCTGCAGCGGAGCATTGTGAGGATGGGCCATATCTTGTATGGGGTGATAAAAGGCAAATTGCTGGGGACCAATACCAAGCAATGGGTTGCTTATAGACATATCAAATGCTGCCAACCACATTGCAACTCGCTGGCTCTCTGCTTTGGTGGCTACTCTTATCAGTCCACCATCTGTGGCCTTTTCTATTATCAGCGTTGCTCCGGTACTCTTCTCAAACTCCAGAAACATTAAAAAATACAACGCCAACCCTAAAAGCAGGGTTCCTGCTAAAAACAGTATAAATGGCACCGCTTTTTTGCGAAATAGCAATAAGACCGCCACAATACCTATAAGTGTAGCCACCCCTGTGGCCCTACCCCCTGAATGTATCCAGAAGGTCCACCAAAAAATAGCTGGCACAAGGAGCAATATTCGCCAGTGACCAATTTTTTTATAATAGAGCAAAAAAGGCAGAGCCAAAAAAGGAAAAGTCCAGGTTTGAAACTGGTTGAAAAACCGCAAATTTGAAAAACGCCAGAAAAAATTATTATCTTTCAGGGTGATACTACCATCTAGTTGAGAAAAAAAGTACTCCAGCACAAACTGCCAACTGACAATTGTAATGGAGATAAATATTGCAGCTACCAAAGCCATACGCAACTGGGTGCTATCTTGTTGTATCTGGGAGGCAAGGGTTATAGCCAAGACAAAAAGCAACAAAAAAAGTGATATCTCTTGGATAGCGTATTTAGGTAGAGGAGCTACAAAAATTGCTGATATAAGACCCAACAAAAAAAAGCTGATTAAAAGATAGTAGGTAGTTTTAGAAAAGCTGGCAAAATAGTTTAGCCACCATTTTCGGCTATTGCTGTTTAGCAACAATAACAAAGATATACTACACAAGAGCAGAATCTCAAATATACGATGCATATCGTAAGATGAGCTAATGGTTGGGATATCAATAAGAAGTATGTTGGGGATAAGCAGAAGGAAAATTACAGCCAACCATACTCCCAACGAATTGCTTAAATTACGTAATATCATAATTAAAGGTGGTAAATAATTTTTTTGCCCAGTTGTCTCTTAACATACCAAGCCAACCAAATTGAGGTAAAAACAGTTAAATATGAAATTATTATCAAATGAGGGTTGGGAACAACTCCACCGTGGAGAATAATCTGAAACGGTGAGATTATGAGAGTTAATGGATTGTATTTAACAATGTATTTATATGGTGGTGGAAGATTTGACCAGTGGTAGACAATTGGCATCAACCAAAATCCAAAGGTGAAAAATAGAGTTAAAAAGTGGGATATATCCCTATATATAGGCGTTAAAAAACTGATAATAACCGCCCAGGAAAAGGTAAACAAAATAAGGTTCAACAAAAATAGCGGTACAGCTAAAAGATGCCAACCCAGGGGAATTCCCAGTAGGGGAACAGATAGAATCAGCAATAAAAAAGCCACTAAAAAGTGCAACACTTCTCCAGTGAGAGTACCCAGAACATGGGTTTCGTATGAAACAGGAGAGGAGATAAATATGTTGCGGTTGCTTACCAAAACCGTGGAACAAGTCTGAATACCCTGGCTAAAAAATATCCATGGCAATAGGCCAGAGGCAAGATAGATAAAATAATTTTCAAAAGCAGGAAACAGGTTACTAAAGACAATCCATAACACAAGAAGATGGACAACAGGGTGCATCCAAGACCAAGCCGCTCCCAACCAAGACCCACAATATCGCCGCTGTAGATGAAGATTACCAATAACCCAGATAGACTTTATCAACTGTGGGATGGAGTTCTGACTACGTCCATCATCTGGATTTAATGATTTTTCCATATTCCCTCACCATATCATCTGTATCCCCATCACCTATGACCCTACCATTAGCCATGAGAATTGTTCTTGAGCAGGTTTCTTGGACGCTCTCCAACTGATGGCTGACAAAAAATAGCAGAGCCATACTATCGATCCGTTCACGCATTAAAGCGGTGCTCTTTTTTATAAATTTTGCATCACCAGTTGCAAACGCCTCATCTAAAAGCATTATATCGGCATCACCAATCATGGAGATAGCAAACGATAGACGGGCCATCATACCTGAAGACAACAGCTTTAATGGTTGCTCAGAAAATTTGCTTAGCTCGGCGTAATGGAGCACCTCGTCTACAACCTGTTGTGAATAAAGATGGTAACGACCTGTATTTGCTAAATTGAGTTGGATATTCTGACGTAGGTTCAACTCCCCATCCAAACCACTGCCCCGCTCCATATTTACCGAAACTGTACCAGATCGGCTAACTGTTCCTGAGGTTAACGGATAGATACCAGCTATAGCCCGTAACAGGGTGCTTTTTCCGCTACCGTTATGACCGATAATGCCAATACGTTCACCCCTACTGCAAGTAAGATCAACAGAGTCTAGTATCAACTTATATGGTGCATTCTGTTTCTGTTGTAGTAACAGTCGTTTAAGTGTGTTGTTGTTTTGGCTGTGTATTTTTATAGAGGCGTTGCACAACTCGACATGGACATCGCTTTTAGCTTCAGATCCATCCGAGATATTTTTTGCTGGGGGAAACAAACTATTGAACACTGTTTACAAACTCACAAATCGGTTACACGAACAGTGCTGTTGGCAGCTGTAGAGTGTTTGGGCGAACTTTTATGGTTGATATGTTCACTACTTGCCTTTTTACCCATTTTTTTTGACTTGGAAAAAATAGAGTAGCGGAAAAAACGGTAAAATGCCTTGGGTATAAAAAGAAAAAAGTGAACTGTTAGCAATAAGACCAACGCCAAAAGCCAGATATAATTTGATGGTTGGGAAAAATGTTTGCGAAAATATCTAACACAGGAGATATAGGTATGATAGTTGGCTAAAAAGGGGCTTACTTTACGGCAAACACCACGTTCATGCACCACCCTTGCTCTGGGTTCAAATCTAATTTTTCTCCCCTTATCTGCCAGACGCTGACAGAGATCCAAATCTTCAAAATTAAAAAAATAACCCTCATCCAGCCCATTTAACATCTGATAATCTTCACGTCTAATCAAAAAGCAGGCTCCCGATAGAGCTTGAATGGGCAAACTGATCAGGGGTATCGTGGTTCCATCAAGGTTATAGCTTTTAAACGATTTATATTTAGATAATAAAAAGACCAAGCCAGAACCCATACTTATAAACTGCAAAGGTGTGGGAAGATCTCGTCGTGCCCCCCCCTGCTCTATGCCGTTGGGATAGACAATCAATGGCCCTACTGTTGCGCAATCTGGGTATTTTATAAGGGTTTTTTGCATAATACCCAGTGCACCTTTTGTTATTGTGCAATCGGGATTAAAAAAAAGTACCAGCTGGCTTTTGCTTGCTGCAAACCCCCTATTACACCCCTTGGAAAACCCCTCATTGACCTTTTGCAATAATAAAATAATTGGGTTTGTCTCAGGTGAAAATTCTGTGGTCAACAAAAAAATACTATCATCATGGGAGTTGTTATCCACCACAATAATTTCAGCTACTTGGGGTTGTGCCAACAGACTTTCTACAGCACGAACAAGATACCCCCCAGAGTTGTAGTTGACTATTACAACACTAATGGAAGCTTCGTTAAGGTTGGAAAAATCATCCATTTTGCTCTGCTCACCAGTTTGGCTTTTGTAATTATCTATATTTGGCACTAACTGTTGCTTCGTTGGTTTGTTACGATATTATTGGTTTATCTAGACAAGTCAATACTTATTCAATTTAATGGCATAACAAACCAATATGCTTGCAAACCTTGAGTTTCAAAGATCATAATAATGCCGCTTTATGCTAAAATAAGACTAGAATTATTCAATAAATATAGGACTATACTAGATGAATGAGGGTAAAAATCCCATCTGCTGTTTTATTATAGTCAGCTATAATAGCGGACATTATCTCTCTTCTTGCCTTAGAAGTATTCAAGAACAAAACGAAACAGATTTTCAGGTTATTGTGGTTGATAATAACTCCACTGATAACTCAAAAGATGCTATTCCGTTGGAAGATCCCCGTTTTACCCTTATGGATATGCAAAAAAATTGTGGTTTTGCCCAGGCAAACAATTTGGCAGCCGCCAAAACCAAAGCTCCATATATTGCAACTATAAATCCCGATACCTACCTTGCCGCCAATTGGTTAACAAACATGCTAGCAGCAGCAAAACCAAACAGTCAGGTGACAGCTTTGGGTTCGGAATTAATATGTATGGATGATCATAACAGGTGGGATGGAATGGGTGATGCCTATTCCATTGCCGGTTTTGCCTGGCGAGGGGGCCATAAAAAAAAGCGCGTAACTGTTCCTGCTATCGCAGAGACATTTTCTAGTTGTGCTGCAGCATCGCTGTATAACAGAGCAGTTTTTATGGATCTCGGCGGTTTTGATGAAGAGTATTTCTGTTATTGTGAAGATGTTGATTTGGGATTTCGTATGCGACTTGCTGGTTATGCAATATTACAGGTGAACACCACATTTGCCTATCATGCAGGGTCGGCAATCAGTGGTCCCAAATCCCCTTTTTCTCTATATCACGCTACACGTAACACCATATGGACACTATTTAAAAACATGCCTCCGGCTCTGCTTATTATATCACTGCTACCCCACATAATTCTCAATATAGCAAAGGTACTTTTTGAACGCTGCCATAAAGCAAGGGCGGCTCGATGGCGTGGAGTTTGGCATGGTTTTAAGGGAGCACCCCGAATTATACGTAAAAGAGTTATAAATAAATCACAGCGTCGTTGCACTGTTTGGCAGCTGGCTAAACGGTTTTGCTGGTCCCCTGTAACACCACTTAAACGTGGTATAGTTCTGTTTCCTCCATCATGATATCTGTCTACACTACCTTAATTGATGTTACTATTAATGCTCAAAAACGCCATTTATAGAATAAAAAGGCTATTGATGAGAGAAACATTGATAATTAGCTTTGTTAGAGTTGCAAAAAAAACTCTCAAACTGCTGCTGCCTAAACCCGTAATCAAGGCACTTGTAGCACTGAAACATTTAATTATCAAAATGCGACTATACAACTTTACCCCTTGTGATAGTCCTGGCAGTGGTATTCCGGTTATTGTTGGTTTACACCGCTCCCCAATTGGTATTGGTGAGTCAGCGCGCTTGTGCAAGGCTGCATTTGACAAGGCCGGATGGTTGGCACACACATTTGATGTAAGCAGTCTATTTCTGCCAGACTCAATAACCGAGACCAAACCGGATGACATTGCCACATTTAAAGATAGTGGCCCATTGGTGATCCATGCCAATCCCCCGGAGCTTCCCTTTATATTGAATAAACTTGGTAGCGCAAAAACCAAAGGACGATTGATAATCTCATACTGGGCTTGGGAGTTGCCAAAACTACCAAAATCGTGGATACCAGCCTTTGATCTGGTCCATGAAGTGTGGACTCCCAGCAATTTTTGCGCTCAGGCTATATCCCAGCACACCAGTAAGAAGGTCCGTGTTGTACCCCATCCAGTAGACTGTTTTCAACAGACTGAACTATCCTTCTCATTTGATAACTTGCAAATACCCAACAACGCCTGTCGCATATTGACCATGTACGACATGAACTCCAGCCAGACCAGAAAAAACCCAAAGGCAGCCATAGAGGCTTTCAAAAGTGCCATGGGCAAAGATATGAGGGCGGTGCTTATTTTAAAGGTTGTCCACAGCCAGACAAACAAAAGTGAATTTGCAAAGCTACTAAAAGATATCAACGGCTATCCCAACATAAAAATATTGACCGCAAACATGACTTCAGAACAGGTTCGTGCTCTTTTAAAGGGGGTAGATATTGTGATTTCCCTCCACCGTTCAGAAGGTTTTGGCCTGGTTATGGCGGAAGCCATGTATCTGGGTAAAGTGGTTATAGGAACAGACTGGTCAGCCAACCAAGATTTTATGGATGTAAATTGCTCTATTTTGATACCGTGTAGCCTGATTCCCGTTAAAGATACCCAAGGTATCTACCAAGAGCCTGGACAGGTATGGGCCGATCCTGATATTCAAATAGCTGCCAAGCAAATAAAACGTATGGTTGATCAACCAGATCTAAGAAAACAGCTTGGAAATGCTGCCTATGAAAAAACCCATAACCAGTTTACTTCACAAAATTATTTTGCCACGCTGGGAAAAGCATTCATGAAACACGCCAGTAACAGTCCCGACTTTATTGATAGGGGTGATAAACAACAATATGATAAAAAGGAATAAGCTACTCTTGTTACTTAAAAAGCAACTTTCTTGATTTCAACCAACAGACGGTAAATATCGGTTTTAGATTGTGAAAATATTAATAAATGGTGCATGTCTGGCTCCACCACTTACCGGCATCGGTCACTATACCAATCACCTTATAAAAGGTCTTGAAAAACATTCAGCAATAACGGGTATTGACTATTTTGGACTTCCTGTTGTTAGTGAAAACAGGCCGGATGAGCCGAAACAAGAGCGACAAACAACTAAACAGGCTCTGCTTTCACGTTTGGGACAGATCTATCGAATTGTGCGTACAATTCCTGGGGCAAAACCGGGGGCAGATTGGCTTTATAATAAGGCTAAGAGTTATAGACTAAAGCCCACAGTTCAACAAAAAAAGCCCCAAGAACCAGAAAAAACAAATTATGATAACCATCTCTACCATGAGACCAATAACGTTTTAACAGATTTTCATACCATAGTAGTAGATGGTAACCAGACTCAACTACCAAAGCTCTGCATTACCACTATTCATGACCTATCATGGGTGCATTATCCACAATTTCACCCCGAGGCCAGGGTTAAATATATGAATGAAGGTCTGCAACGAACCATTGAGGGATCAAAGCATATTATAACTGTCTCCCAGTTTGTTAAAAATGAGATAGTTGAAATGTTAGGAGTTCCAGCAGAAAAAATCACAACTGTCTACAACGGTGTTGATGGGCTATTTCATCCAAGGGATACTGAAACGTTGCTGCCAGTGTTGCAACAATATGGGGTTACTCCCCACGGTTATCTGCTGATAGTCGGTAGTTTTGAGCCGAGGAAAAACTTGCTAAACCTGATTACGGCATACAGTAAGCTGCCCCAACAAGTACAGCTTCGTTATCCACTTGTTCATGTTGGTCCTCCTGGTTGGTGCAATGATGCTATAGAAAAGGCCATCACCCCTCTTTTAGATCAAGGAAAAGCAAAACAGCTGGGATATGTTTCAGCAGAGCATCTACCATTTATTCAGGCTGGGGCCAGAGGGTTGGCCTTCCCCTCCTGGTATGAGGGTTTTGGTCTACCTATTGTTGAGGCCATGGCTTGCGGTGTTCCTGTGTTGACATCAAACCGTTCTTCAATGGCGGAAGTTGCAGGAGAGGCTGCAATATTGATAGAACCAGACGATGTGGAGGCTATGACAGCCGGATTGAAGGATCTTTTGACAAATGACCATCTACACCAAAAATTAAGTAAGGCAGGTCTCAAACGTGCGTCTAACTTTAACTGGGATCGCTGTGTTAATGAGACGGCTGCGGTTTACTCCAAAGTATTGAGAGATCATGAGTGATAATTCACATAATAATATTGATTTGGCAAAAAATACAAACCACATCTTTAACAAACCCTTGCTCTCAGTTATAAAAATATTGGTAAAAAATATATTAATTCAACTTAATGTATTTATTAGAAGGCTACTAGGCAGGTATAGAGTACTCCTCGTCCACACCAAACCCCTATCTGCGGTGGGAGGGGCAGAAATCAGTTTAGCCTATCATGTTGCCAATCTACCTTATGGGGTTAAGGTAGATGTAATTCAACCCCAACAAGAGGTTGATCTTTCACAATATCAAGTGGTGATCATCGCCAATATTCGCCCAGATGGTGGCGTTGGTGAAGAGGGAGAGTATGCCAACGCCAATCTTTGGAGCCAACGATTAGAGGATTACCAAGGGTGGAGCATCAAATCAGAGCATGATCTCCACCCTTGTGGTCATAGGAATGCAAGCTGTATTGAGGTTGACCCTTTGCGACGTATACCATGTGGCTGTTCTCACATGATTCCCAATGCTTTTGAAAAACTTTACAACAGCTGTACCTCAGTGCGTTTTTTATCTCCTGGTCATCAACAGGTAGTAAACAAACTTATCAACATAACATCAAAACAGTTTGTCGTGGGTTCACCAATCGATTTTACCAAATATCGCAGCTGGACTCCTTACAAGGAGAGAAAAGCAGAGGCTTTGATAATTGGGGATGCCCTGCGAGTTGATCATACAGTTGAACAAAGAGCTATAGAACAGGGCTTTAAACCGGTTAAAGTTCCTCACCTATCAATACAACCCGAAGATATGCCAGCAATATACAACCAATATCAGGCAGTTGTTATTTCGCCAGTTACCTATCATCCATTTTGTCGTATGGCAGTGGAGGCCATAGCTTGTGGCTGCAAAGTAATACATAGCAACCGTGTGGGTGCTTTTACCTTTGGTGATCCGGTTCAAGCCAGTCGCAAATCCAACACTCTCTTTTGGAAAATGGTCTTACGCCAAGGGTTAAGATAACCAAAAAAACAAGACTAACAATGATATAAACAAACTCCCCTACCACCAACAAAAAAACCCGGCTTGCGCCGGGTTTTTGTTTTCTTAAGTATTGAGCTTAAGAGTGTATTCTAAGCATTAGGTAGCAGTACATGAACTTGGTAGGTAGTTCTGTGCAGCACTTGATGTACATGCCCAGGTGACACCACCATCATCAGATCTCAATTCCACCGCTGCACTTGTGATGTTGGAGTTAACACCTGTGGCTTTCATTGTAGCTGTAATAACAACTGAATCCAGGTCACTTGCAGTTCCAGTAACCGAAGCTACATATTTACCTGTAGTTGTACCAGTTGCAACCCACGCAGGACTTAGCAAAGTACCGTTGGTTTGAAAATGTTCAGCCACACCAACTTTTTGAGCTGATGCCAGACTGATAGCTTCCGACATTTGCGCTCTGGCGATGTAGTCTTGATATGCTGGGATAGCAACCGCAGCCAAGATGCCGATGATAGCGATAACGATCATCAACTCGATCAATGTGAAACCTTCCTGTTTTTCAAATTTATCTATTTGGTTTGCGCTTTTTTTTGTGTTCATGGTAATTCTCCTAATAAGTGTATTATCAAATTTTTAATAATTATAACGTTGCTGTCCTGTTATAAAATTTTGTTACGCATATTCGCTTGCAAATCATGTTTGCTTTAATCGTGCCAACCTAAAATAATTTTGATTATCAACTACTTAAAGAACCTTCCATAAAAAACCAATTAAGACAAAACGACAATCTTTGTCAGGGGCTGACAAAAATTGTCACTATAAGGAAATATTATTTATAAACTTGAACCACCCCACCACAAAACAGTTATGTTTTATGACTAATTATGATATTGCAGTGGAATTTGTGAAAATTTATTAAGCCTCGCCCCGGTCAAGAATCTAATAAAAGTAAACTCAAAAGTCAAACTTAATAGAAAAAAATAAATAAAAAAAACTGCTTATACTATTTTTTGCCATGGCCCCAATGATCACCCATTTTTATATGTGATAGATCTGGCAGATCAAGTAGATCGGTAAAATCCATTACAACTGGACCTATGTGGTTTAGAAGTAGATCTTGGATATGACTAAGCTTGCCATTGGCGGCATTGATGGCATCCAACTCTTGGGGATCATCCCCCTCCAATATAATTCTGAAAACTGCTTTTGAGGTGCTGATCTCCTCAACCACTTGCAGGTCGTAGAATATCTTTCTTACCGGGTCAACACCAATTTTGGTTAGCATCTCTTTGGTAATTGTGATCCCCTGTTTATTTAACCATTCAAGAGGCACACCGTTGCGAGAGTTTTTAACACGGTCTAAACATTTATATTTTTTTAGCTGTTGTTCTGTAATACCCAGTTTTTTTATCTCATTGGCGTTGATACGCTCCTCAGTACCAGGAAGTTGGATGGGCAGTTTTTTCAATACTTTAATACCCAAACTTTCAAGCTTTTTTTGGTTTACCGGAACACCACGTCTCTCAAGCCGTTCTGGAGTTATACCCCCGGCTTTTTTTATCTGATTGATATCAAAATATTTACCCTTTGCCCGCCCCATAAGGCCGGATTTTTCCAACTCTTTAATGGTTAGCCATTTGCGCCATGTATCAAGCTCTATAACCTGTTGTTCCCTAATCCACTGTGTTTTTACCGGGTTTACACCATGGGCTTCAAAGTTGGCTTGGGAGAAATCTAAATTTAGCTTTTTATCTCTGCTTATTTTCTTTAAAACATCTACCTTCAACCCACCACGTCTATGTATACGCTCTATATCGTTGCCGACATTTTTAAAAATTGAGATATAGCCCATTTTTTCCAGCTCATAGAAGGTAAGCAGCATAGTAGGCTTGATTTTGATGGCTGTAAGAGGTGTGAATATACGTTTCTCTTTCTCTCGCGGTAGTGCCATCCGCAGATCTTTGGGGAGTAACAGTGGGTTTTGTATATTATAAATTTGATGCCATGCAGCGTACTGTTTTGGGTGAAAGTGACCCATACTGGCATCTGAGTTCATGATGATCAGAACTTTAAAAGAGTCCAACCCACGTTTATATGCCCTACTCTCTTCTAGGGCTGAGACCATATCTGAAAGGCAGGTAATTTGGATGATCTCACGATCATCAATGGACATATTGTTTACAAACTGCCGGACATCTATATCTAGCCCCTCTTGGACCGCTTCATAATGTAGGGTCAAGCCGCCATAGCCCTTACCTGCAACCTCTGCAAACCACTCATGGTGTAACAGTGCTGAAAGCATGACCAAATCCGGCTCCTCCCCTTTATGGCAGAGCATCCGCCCACCATATAGAGGATGAAGTTGAATTTCGTGCCACTGTTCACTGTTTAAACGTCCAGGCCAGTTAAGGGTTTCAAGGTTAACTTTGGCTTTGCCAATATCATGGTTGATCAGAGCTAGAGCTGCTTTAACAATTTTGGAATTGCTCCACCTCATATGTCTACCGATTGCCATCACCTGAAAAGCAGCAATAAGACTGTGACGAGCGGTACTATTGTGGTGTTTGGTCAACGCAACCAGCTTTTCGGTGGCGTTTTCACTAAACAGACCATCAACTTCATCTAGATTATCCAGAATCAGCTTCTCCATTGTGCGGAGATTCTCTCTGTTTTTCAGGGTTTCTGAGATTTGGTCAATATGTCCATCTTCACTTTTAAATACATTATCAATGACAGCAAATGTGTTATGGACATGCTCAATGGTGGCGGTGACTGTTTTTTCTTCTATTGGCTCGGCAAAAATTGTTTTAATATCTCGACGTTCGAGCTTTTGCAGTAGCTTCCCATCGATTGTGGTATATTTTGCAACAAGGATAACACTTTCCCCTGGTACTTGTATGTCACGGGAAAGTCGCATGTTCTCTAGTATCACGGGGTCAGAAATAAGATACTCCCCATCTTCTAGGTTTTCAGTTGCCTCTTGATCATTCGCCATTAACTAAAAGCCCCCTTAAAAGAGCAGACCTATATCACTAGAGATAAAAAAAAAGACCCAAATTCCAATTTGACTGTTGATTAATACACTTTTCACCAATTTTTCTCAAGTTTTACGGCTTTTCTCCACCATCATACAAAAGTATATCAACCAATATTGCTCCATTACAGGCTAGAAATTAACCGGAATATTTGCTAGCTTTGGGTTTTGTTAATAAAACTATAACAAAGTTAGATAGTTTTATAGGACTCCTATGTTGATCCCATTTTGTTAAACTTAAATGGGTGATCCTTTTGAAATTATAAAGGTTTAATTATGTATGAATTATCAGAAGAGCCTGAAATATCAGACGAAGTCAAAATAAATCTGTTTGCTGATAATTTACCGGGAATCTCCCCCGAAGATTCTATAAGTGTGCTGCCTTTTTTAACCTCGGCAAGTTTCAATAAGGATACTGTTATTTTTACAGAGGGAGATGTTAGTGATTTTATATGCTTTATTGTCTCAGGAGAGGTAATTGTTGTTAAGGAGGACTCCCAACATCTGCGGTTTGACTCCAACTATGAACACCAAATAATGTCAAGGCTCCATAAAGATCAACTGTTTGGTGAGCTTGCCTTCCTTGACGAACTACCACGTTCGGCATCAGCTGTTGCTGTCTCTGATACAGTGATCATAAAATTGGACCGGGATCATTTTGACAAAATGAGAGAAGAAAACCCTCGCCTTTGGGGTAATATCATATTGAGTATCAGCAAACTGGTTTGTGCCAGATTGCGCAGATCAGGTGGAGCTTTGGTGGATCTACGTCTGAGTATTGATTCTGCCCTTAGCGCCTTGGCAAATTAATATAAAAATATTTTTACAATTAACAGATCCACCCACCACCCAATACCCTGTCACCTTCATATAGTACACATGCTTGACCAGGGGTGATTGATTTTTGCGGTTGGTCAAACTTTAAATCGGCACAAGAGACCTCAGATGATGGTGATATAGTTGCCGGTACTGGTTGGGATGCATAACGTATTTTTGCCTGTATCTCACGGGGTTCATCAAGACCCTTTCTTGATAACCAGTTAAGATCTTTTATGGTTAGCTTGTCACCATACAGAGCAGACTGTGGCCCTACCACCAGCTGGTTTTTCTCGGCTATGATCTTTACCACATACAGAGGATCTGGGGCCGATATTCCCAACCCCTTACGCTGCCCTATGGTGTGATTACCCACCCCTTTATGTTCCCCAAGTACATTACCTTCTAAGTCCACAATCAGACCGGGAGTTACCGCTGTACTGCCCTCCCGTTGGAAAAAAGATCGATAATCACCATCGGGAACAAAACAGACATCTTGGCTCTCTCTTTTTTCGGCAAGATGCAAATTAAACCTATTGGCTAGATTACGGGTTTCGTCTTTGGTCATACCCCCCAAAGGAAATTGCAGATTGCACAGTTGAGCCAGAGTGGTGGCAAACAAAAAATAGGATTGATCTTTAAAAGGATCTGCCCCCTTATAAAGTAATGGATGCCCATTATCATCCTCTTTTTTTATGGCGTAGTGTCCTGTTGCCAGATAGTCAACTCCCAATCCAAGAGCTTTATCAAGCAGAGTTTCAAATTTCAGTTTTTGGTTACACCTTACACAGGGGTTTGGGGTCTGCCCGGCAGCATAGGAAGATATAAAGTCGTCCACCACAGCTTTGCGAAATTGTTCTTCTAAATTTATAACATAAAAAGGAATATCCAATCTTTGGGCCACCTGTCTGGCATCATAGAGATCTTCTGTGGCACAGCAGGTACGGCTGGAAGGTGCTAGCTGTTCGCCATGATCCCAAAGCTGCATGGTCAATCCAATTACCTCATGCCCTTGATCAACCAGCCAAGCTGCAGCAGTGGCAGAATCGACACCTCCTGACATGGCAATAGCTACTTTTTTTTTCATATTTCACTTCTTTTTAAATACTTAGATAGATATTTGTCTGGGTTTACACAGCAAATGCTCTCTTTGACACCTGTTTATGAGCGGTTTTACAACTCTTTCAAATGCCAGAATATTCAGGTAGTATTAATGAAATTTACACAATTAATGAATCACCTATCGTTCTTAACATTGACAATAATTTGTTTTTAAGAGGGTTTTTTTAAAATGTGTGGTATCGCAGGCTTTATTTCAAAAGATTTAAACTCTCCTATAAACAATATTTCATGGATTCAAGATATTGCCAAAAAACTGCAAACCATCTCCACTGGTGGTGATGCTGTTGAAGAGCTATCTGCATTAATATTAATACTTAGAGAAAACTTTACCGAGTTGATGTCCCTTGCCACCCATCAGGCAATTGCCAACAACAACGACATTCTTAATGATGTAGAGTTTATCATCTCCGCATTTAAAAAGCACGAAACCGCATTGGTAGAGCTTTCCCAAGCTGGTCGAACCGACCTTGACCCTGTTATCGAGGGGCTGCGTGACTTTGGTTGGCAACTCCATAAAGAGCTTGTTGGTCATATAAAAAGGGTTACAGAGCTTGCGGGTTCTGACCTTGATGGGAACGCAGTTGGCGTAGCCTTTGCCACTGAACATGTGATGAATGCCATTGATCGTCTAGAGGTACGGGGACGTGACTCTGCTGGTATCACCATACAGTTTCCCATCCCTTCAGAAAAACTTGCTACACTGCCACCCAATTTAGCTAAAGAGTTGGAGGAACGGCTAACAAGTTCCCATGTTGATCACCTCGCAATTTCCATGACAGACTCATCAGGTAAAAGTTTTTTTGGTTTTGTCTATAAAACCGCCAACCTTATTGGTCGCCTTGGGGAAAATGGTGCTGCTCTGCGTGGGGCGATTTCCCAGGATAAACTTTTTTGGCATCTTGCAGCATTTGCAACCCAAGTCAGTGTATTGGCCCATACTCGTTGGGCTTCAAGTGGCATTATCTCACTATCCAACTGCCACCCCCACAACGCCTCTGTTGCAACAAGACAGTCAACCCATAACGAGGTGGGCTGTATGTTTGTTCTAAATGGCGATATTGACAACCATGTTGAACTGGCAAAAAAAATGGAGTCAAGTGGTCCGAAGGATAGTGAATCAGCCATCACCACCGACGCCAAGATCATACCCATTGTACATCGCCACACCCAACAAGGATCTAGCTCAAACTTCGACAATTTTCGCGCCACAATCCGCCAGCTTGACGGCTCCATGGCCATTGGCATGATAGATTTAAGCCAACCAGGAGAGACATATTTAGCGCAAAAAGGGTCCGGTCAGGGTCTATACGCAGCAAACCTTGTTGATGGTTGGATGTTTGCGTCAGAGGTATATGGTCTGGCTAGTGTTACCCGTTCTGCATTTAATCTTTCAAGCAACGTTCAAGGTGGTTCTGTTACAAGGCTGGATGCCAAATTGAAAAAACCCGATGTCCGGTCAGTAACAGATGGAACTTCAGTAACCGTAGCCCCTGATGATATTCAAATTTTTGCCCGTGATATCTATCGGGGCCATTTTGATTTCTTTTTGGAAAAAGAGATTCACGAGGCTCCCTCCTCGGTGGCGAAAACCCTGCGTGGTCGCTATCGCCATGCCGATGGTTCTGTTAAATTTGATGGTCTGCCCTCAGATATCTGGGAAATGCTACGCAAACGGTTAAAGAGTGACCTACGCTGGATATATGTCATTGGTCAGGGTACAGCAGGTGTCGCTGGTGTTGGTATTGCCCACCTTATTGAACGGGCGTTTTCCAATAAAATGCGCAATACAATCACCGTCAGGGCGCTGCGCTCCTCCGAGCTTTCTGTTGAGATTGATGAATCCACCTTTGAAAATGCCATTGTTATTGCTGTCTCCCAGTCAGGTACGACAACTGATACCAACCGTGCTGTAGATCTTGCCCGTGAGCGTGGGGCTTTTGTCCATGCCATTGTCAATCGACGCAACTCCGATCTGGTACGTAAATCAGATTCGGTTATTTACACCTCCGATGGACGTGATGTTGAGATGTCTGTCGCTTCAACCAAGGCGTTTTATTCGCAAATAACCGCAGGTAAACTCACCGCCCTGTTTATAGCTGACGCTCTTGATACCATGACAAGTATGGAAATTCAGCATGAGATGGTTGAGCTAGAGGCCCTACCGGGTAAAATTCAAGAGGTGTTGGAGATGAAGGAGCATATCTGTGAATGTGCCAAAAGTTATGCTCCAAACGCACGATACTGGGCAGTTACCGGTTCTGGTATCAACCATATTGCTGCCCTTGAGATACGCATCAAACTTTCTGAACTATGTTATAAATCCATACCCGTTGATTTTACCGAAGATAAAAAACATATCGACCTCTCAACTGAGCCTATGACCCTGGTGATAGCCAATGATTTAAAACCGGAGGTTGTGGGGGATGTGGTAAAAGAGATTGCCATATTTAAAGCTCACAATGGCAGACCAATCGTCATAGCAACCAAAGGGCCGGACTCCCAAGCCTTTACAACCTACGCTGAACGGGTTATCGCTCTACCCAGGGTAAGCACAGATCTAGCCTTTGCATTAGCCGCTGTAGCCGGGCATTTGTTCTCATTTTATGCAGCACAAGCGGTGGATGATGGGGCTCAATATCTAAAACAAATAATGCTCTGCTTGGGAGAAATGATAAAAACCCAAGCTAAAGATGATGTGACTGCCACCTTGGATGCTTTTCAGGTTTTTCTCGGTAAGGCAGCTGTTGGTGGCTATGACTCTGGCTTGGGGGCAAGACATATAGCAAAAATTTCTTTAACTGCCAACGCCATGGCCTATGCACTAAATAAAGATGATATAGCAACCTGTGTAAAGCTAGCCAAAGATACTCTAACCCCATTACAGACAGCAATTGACGAAACCAGCCGTCCCATTGATACCATTCGTCATCAAGCAAAAACGGTAACTGTTGGCACAAGTAGACCCGACGATGCCCTTTCACCTGTTGTTAGAGATGCCATTGCCAACATTGGTATTCTAGAAAGCGGCATCTCCACCGATGACCGCAAGACTCTATCTTCCATCTCCCGTCTGGTGGATCAGGTTAACTGGAGTGCTGAACTTAAAATTGAGAGAGAAGGCAAAGAAAAACAGCTCAAACTAATTGGTACACCACCACCATCGGAGGCACTGCAACGCTATGCACAAGCCACACTGCCTGTGGGTCTGCTAGGTGTAGTGATAGATGAAAACCGGGTAGCAATCGGCAAGCTGGGTACAGTAGAGGCTATTGTAATACCAGTGAGAGATGAAAACACACCAGAGGCAAGCTCGCTAATTTTCCTATCGGTAACAATGCTCACCTACGCCTCAAGAGAGCAAAAACTAGCCGTACTAAAATCCTTGGGTATCTTCAAACGTAAACTAAGGGAGTGGGAAGCCTACCACAACACCGAGGTGGAAAAAGAGCTAACAGAAGAGATAGTCTTCAACGACCCCACAACACTATTTTTCGACCCCAACGCCCTAAACCCGGCAAACGCCAGGAGGTAGTCACCCACCAAAAGCAGCCCAGTCTACGCTAACTTCCCCTACTCTGCTGTCGGATTTTGTTTCTAGGGTTATGGTAAAACCGGATTTGTCTATTTTACTGGTTTTTGCTTGTAGTTTGGTTTTTTCGTTTAGTAGTTCAATTGTGGTGATACCCAAGAGAATTTTGGGGGGTTGTTTAAAAGGGGTGGTGAAGTTTACACGCTTGCTGAAGTTACGTTTTTTGGAAAACATATTGGCAAGCTTCCATTTTTTTGATCCTTTTTCCGCTAATATTATACCATTTTCCACCCGTAACTGCTCTGTTTTTGCCAAGGTGCTTAATTGAGATTGCTGTGTGGCCACCTCCCCTTGGATATCATTTATAATGGAGCTGTTTTCACCAACAGCAGTTTTTAATATGGTAAATTGGGTGCTGTTGAATTTTGCAAGCTGGTTTTCTAGCTCTTTCACCCTTGCAGCTAACTTGGTTATAGATCTGGTGGTGGCATCTATGGTTTTTGCGTTTTTTGTTGTAGCTGGTATGGCTGTCGATTTGGTGGTTTGAGTTACGACGGCCTTATCGTCACTTTTAAAAAAGGTCTGCTTTGGGTCGTTCATAACCCAAACCCCAATAGCGGTGGAAAAAATTAGAAAAAATAGTACAAACACAATTGGTCGCATGACTAAACACCTCTATTTTTGTTTACCAACCTTCAACCATCTATTCCAAAAATTATTTCCCGTTGGCATTATTTGATCGAGAAACTCCTTGAGATCTATATCAAATAGTTTGGATAGCTGCTTTGCCCGTTTTTTTGGTTGGCTAAAATCGCCCCATGTCTGGGGTTTGTTGCTGACTATTATTATCTCGTTATTGGTTTTATCAACAGGCAAACGTAAAAGACTACCATTAAAACAGTCTCTTAACATATCAACACCACGTTCAAAAAATGCCTTTTCACCTTTTGTCATGTTAAGAGCCATAAGACCATTGGCAGATAACAGAACCTTGGCACTTTTAAAAAAATTACCCGTGTATACCGTTTGGGCCATTCCGGTATTGTCAAAAGCATCGACCAAAATAAGGTCATAACCTCCGGGGATTGGTTTAGTTGTTTCAACATATCTGGTGCCATCGTCTATAGAGATAGACAGCTTGGCACTCTCTTTTGGTAGCAAAAAATATTTCCGCGCCAAACGGGGTATACACTCATTAAACTCCACCACCTTGATTTGGCAATCAGGATAATATTTAAGAAAAAACCTTACGATAGAACCGCCACCCAGCCCGATCATCAAAATATTTTTAGGTGGCTCTGCAAGAAACATGAGGCACGCTGTCATGTGTCGTGCATAATTTAACACCAACTTATCAGGGTCACTCTCCAACATACGTGATTGCACTAAATGGCTATCAAAACGTAAGCTGCGAAATGGACCCTCTTGAATTACCTCAATTAACTGGCCCTGCCAAAACTGCCTGTAGAGTAATTTTTTTTTTGCTGGGCCACCCATGACACCGTTACTCATATAACATTTTCACCTATCACGGATTTTTATCCCATTAATCTTGGGTTTAATATTAAATAATTATCAACTACTGCAAGTTGACTATACACCATAAACAGCTGACTTTGCTGTGCTTTATATTATTTTTTTAGCAAATTGGGTATAATCGTTAAATTCCAACTTCAAGATAGTATCATTTAATGGCCCATTTATGTTTTTTATTCTTCTTATAGCTCCACTACAAAACAGCTATTTTTGAACTGTTGTATTTTAACTCGATAAGATGTAGAGTCTCGCACTGTTAATTAATTTAATAACATTGGCGGTTGCGTGCCATGCATGTTGTATTTTTGATACACTCATGGTAATATTGCAACATTAATTTAGCTAAATTCTATTTCTAATTTATTGGGGGTATTTTTTAAATGGTAAACTCAAAAAGCAAATGTTCTGTGCTCAACTCGCTATTATCTGCTTTTTTAATAGCAGGAGCACTGTTTGTAACCACACCTAAAACAGCTGATGCAGGTGTAACTCTCAGCGTTAAAGGTGGTGTTGTTGTTTTTGAAGATGGCGGTGCGGCAGACGGTCTTGATTTTGAGATGGGTTATGATGCTGGCTATGCTGCAGCTATAGCTATTGGTTATGATCTTCCCATGTTACCTGTAAAGGTAGAGGTTGAATATCTATATCAAACAGCAGATGTTGATAAAATATCTGATCCACCAGCTGGCTTTACCGCACTATCAACTTTTTCTGGTGAGGCAACCGTTAACGCTCTTATGGCTAACGCCTATGTAAACCTACCTATTCCACTTATAAAACCATATATCGGTGTTGGTTTGGGTGGTGCAAATGTAAACTATTCCAGCATTTCTACCGACAATATGCAGCTGTTTGATGAGTCATCAACACTTTTTGCTTATCAAGGCATGATCGGTATTGTGTTCTCTGTGCCTGTTCTACCTGTGGAGCTAATGGCTGAATACCGTTATTTTGCCACAACCGACTCCGAACCAACTGCTGATGTGGTTGGAACAGACTTTGAAATTCCCTTTGCTTCCCACTTGGGACTATTGGGTGCAAGAATAGAGTTTTAAATATAGCTGCAACAAAACACCCAGCCTTCTAAGGCTGGGTGTTATTAGCTCTATAAACCCACAGAACAACTAAGCCGGAACAGCTTGGGATGGTTGATTTTCCAACAACAGGCTACCAATTTCAGGAATACAAGAGCCACAGTTGGTCCCCGCTTTAAGTAATCTACCGACCTCTTTAACATTTGTGGCTGCACCATTTAAAATTGCCGTTATTATTTTTTGTTCTCCCACCCCAAAACAGGCACATACTATTTTACCCTCATCCATTTTAGCCTGTGAACTGCCACCCGATAATACAACACCGCGTTCTTGATTGCTTATTTCTGCTTTTTCAAATAGTTTAGCCATCTCACCATTGTGGCAAACGGGCCTGCTTTTAGCCATAAATAGGGAACCACCCAAACCATCACCAGACATAAAACCACCTCGATAGGCTAAATATCCGGTGTCGATATACTCCAACCAAGCACTATCTGCTACATTGCTAAACAGACTTCTGGCAACAGATTGCCAGCTGCTAAAATCATCTTTTCCTGCCAGATCATATCTCCAAAGATTGCTACCAACCTTAACCCTATTTGCATACAATAGACTTTTATCTGCTATATCCCCCCGGCAAAAGGCCACCCCTACCCAACCGGGTGTTAACGCTTTTATGGCAACAGGGGTCTGTTTAAACTCTGGCTGTTTTGATTGGTGGTCCAAAAATGGGTGAACCAAGCTGTTAACGGTACTGTTACTGGAAAATTGTCTACTCCAGTGCATTGGTGCGAAAAGCTCACCAACTCGCTGATTATTGTTTATAACAGCCCTGAACACACCATGCCCCAAAGCACTTTTCAGCTTTACCAATTCACCGTT
The DNA here is from genome assembly GCA_015232405.1 of Magnetococcales bacterium. GTDB lineage: Bacteria > Pseudomonadota > Magnetococcia > Magnetococcales > JADFYX01. The sequence goes on from JADFZS010000035.1 coordinate 33,999, forward strand.
GTTTATACCATATCTCTTAGCATCATCTGGGTGTATATCAAAATAAGGCTCTGGCTTGTGCCGCCCTAAACGTGGTGAGTTGCCACTTCTGGTCATGGTGTGCCATTGATCCCTAACTCTCCCACTGTTTAAAAGCAGTGGATAGGCTCTGTTTATTTTACCTTTTGGATCTTGAGGAATAACCGTAACAAGTCGAGCTTTACCATTTTTTCTTGGATAGCCTTCTTGATATAAACGTTTTGTCCCCACACCAGGGGTTAAAACAGGCCACTGTATTGGCTTTAACAAATCATATTCTTCTGTGTTAAGTTGGGCCAAACCGGAAATATCAAAAACCCTTTGCCCACCATTTTTAAAACCAGACAACTGGGCATGTTCACAAAAAATTTCGTGCTCATTTTTATAAGCAAAAGCATCTTTATGGCCCATTTTTTGGGCTACCTTGCTTATTATCCACCAGTCAGCTTTAGCTTGACCCGGTTTTTCAAGGAACGACCTCTGCCGGGAGATACATCGTTCTGAATTTGTAACTGTTCCCGATTTTTCACCCCATCCTAAAGCCGGCAGCATAATATCGGCATAACGGCTGGTATCGGTATTTTTAACTACATCAGAAACAACAACCATTGGGCATTTTTTTAACGCTTTTTTTACAAAAGAGCTATCTGGCAGACTTACTGCAGGGTTGGTTCCCATAATCCAGACAGCTTTTATCTTGCCATCTGCCATGGCTTTAAACATATCAACCGCTGTGTAACCCGGTTTTTTAACCAGGGGCTTACATCGCCAAAATTCTTTAACTAGTTTTCTATGTTCAGAGTTTGTTATATCCATATGGGCTGCCAGCTGATTTGCCAACGCGCCTACCTCACGTCCCCCCATGGCGTTGGGCTGTCCCGTTAGAGAAAATGGTCCCATTCCGGGTTTTCCAATTCGACCTGAATAGAGGTGACAGTTTAAGATTGCATTTACCTTACCTGTACCTGAAGTTGATTGATTGATACCCTGGGAAAAGAGCGTTACCACTTTTTGATTTTCTAAAAAAAGCTCATAAAACCTAGCAACATCATCTGTTTTTAGATTACACAGTCCGGCGACGGTTTTAATAGATGGGGCAGAGCTAACCGCCCACTCAATAGCATCGGCATCCTCTTCAATAAATCTACTATTTTCACGGTTATAACCTAAACTGCGCAACTCATTTAACAGACCATTCCAAAGGGTGGCATCACTGCCGGGTTTTAGAGGTAGGTGAAAATCTGCAATATCGCATGTGGCTGTTTTTCGTGGATCGATAACCACAATTTTTAAGTTGGGTTTTAGTTTTTTTGCCTCTACAACCCGTTGATAAATCACCGGATGACACCATGCTGCATTGGAGCCGGTAAAAATAACCAGATCCGCCAATTCAATATCTTCATAACAGCCCGGCACGCCATCAGCCCCAAAAGCCTGTTTTTGACCAGCAACAGTTGATGCCATGCAAAGTCGAGAGTTGCTATCGATGTTATTAGAGCCAACAAAACCCTTCATAAGTTTATTGGCAACATAATAGTCCTCTGTAAGTAACTGACCTGAGACATAAAAGCCAACTGCATCGGGACCGTAGCGTTTTATCACATCTAAAAAACTTATCGCTACTGCATCAATGGCACTGGGCCATGAAACATCTTTACCTGCAATTGTCGGCTGTAAAAGACGACCTTCAATTGTGACAGTTTCCTGTAGAGCAGCCCCTTTTACACAAATTTTACCAATATTAGCCGGGTGTTCTGTGTCACCATTGACCACCACTTCACCATCTTTAGCAATGGAACACTCCAATCCACACCCAACTCCACAATATGGACATGTGGTCTTAACTGGCTTGTTATTGCACATAATCGACAGAAAGGGAGAGGTATATTTCTCCATCCTCTATTTTAATTGGATAGTGGCCCGTTGCTCCTTTATCGGCCCCTGTTGCCTCACCAGTTGCCAAATCAAATGTCCAGTTATGTAGGGGGCAGGTTATTTGCTCACCATGGACTATCCCCTCAGAAATCGGCCCTCCTTTATGGGGACATTTATTGTTTAAAGCGTAAATTGAGTCTGATACAGTACGAAAAATTGCAATATCACCAGATGACTCAGTTTTAACCACCCGTGAACCTTGACGGGGAATATCTTCAATACGGCCTATGTTGATCCAAGAGTTCATGCCACTTTCTCCTTGTTCTGGGTTACCGTATACAGTGGTGTAAACTCATGCCCACCTTCTCCATTTGCAATCTGTTCTTTCCAAGGGTCTACACTGTTTTTATGGGCTTTTTTAAATTCATCCGCCAACTTTTTTCGCCCCAACTCATCTTCAACAATACGGGATTTTACATAGTCGATACCTACTCGTTCGATAAAAGGTGCGGTACGTTCCAAATAGCGGGCCTCCTTACGGTAGAACTGCATAAACGCTGCGGCATACTCCTCAACCTGTGCCGTGGTTTCAACCTTTACCAAAAGGTCGGTCTCTCTCACCTTTATGCCACCGTTGCCACCAACATGAAGCTCCCAGCCAGAGTCCACCCCAACAACACCAAAATCTTTGATGGTGGCCTCGGCACAGTTTCGGGGACAACCAGATACTGCCAATTTATATTTATGGGGGGTCCAAACATTCCAAGTAAGTTCTTCTAGGGTAACACCCATAGCTTCTGAACTTTGGGTTCCAAAACGACACCATTTATCACCAACACAGGTTTTAACTGTTCGCATGGCTTTGCCATAGGCATGACCTGATACCATGTCATGGGTCCCAAGGTCTGCCCACACCTTGGGGAGATCCTCTTTTTTTACACCCAACATTGTCAGACGTTGACCACCAGTGAACTTCACTTCTGGTATGGAATATTTATCAACAATATCGGCAATTGCCCGGAGTTGATCCGGTGATGTTACCCCACCAAATATTCGCGGAATAACCGAGTAGGTTCCATCTTTTTGAATATTGGCGTGTACCCTCTCATTGATAAAACGTGACTGGGGGTTCTCTTTATGCTCTGCAGGCCACAGTGCATGGATATAATAGTTAATCGCCTGACGACAGGTAGGGCAGCCATCTGAGCTGCTGAAGTTTAATGATTTATAGGTTGCTGCATGGGTGGTCAGTTTATTTTGCTTAATTTCATCTCTTACATCATCGGAACTCAACTTGGTACAACCACATAGCGGTTTTAGACTTATGGCAACATACTCACCACCCAAAGTATCAGCTAGAACCCCCTCGACCAAATTAACACATGAGCCACAAGATGAAGCGGCTTTGGTAAATGCTTTTACCTCCTCTACCGTCTTTAAACCTTTTGCCAATATTGTATCGACAATGGTCTGTTTTTTAACGCCATTACAGCCACATATCTCTTTATCCATAGGCATGTCAGCTGTGTTTGAACTGCTTGCTTCACCACCAATAGCACTCTGTCCAAACAGCAGGGTGTCACGTATATCACTGATATCTGTCTTCTGTTTCATCAAATCCAGATACCACAAACCATCAGCAGCATCCCCCAACAAAACAGCACCTTGAATTTGATTGTTACGAATTATCAATTTTTTATAAACACTGCGGGAAGGATCCCGAAAAATAATCTCATCGGTGTTATCATCGCCATTTATATCACCTGAGGAGAAAAGATCTATTCCGGTAACTTTTAATCTGGTAGATACAGTAGAACCAGTATATGCCCCTGGCTCTTTGTCCCCGGCAAGATAGTTTGCCAACACTCGCCCCTGTTCATAAAGGGGAGCCACAAGCCCGTACAGATCCCCCCTATGTTCTACACACTCACCAACTGCTACAATGTCCGGGTCGCTTGTGACCATTAAATCGTCAACAATTATACCCCGTTCACAATCCAAACCTGCATCTTTAGCCAGGGCTATACTGGGACGAACCCCCACCGCCATAACAACAAGGTCAACATCAATGCTAGAACCATCTTTAAAGCTCACCCCGGTTACCTTGCCATTTTCACCTAAAATACTCTTTGTAGATGCCCCAAGCAGAAACTTCATGCCCTGCTCTTCCAACTCACTCTTTAGCATAGCTGCCGATACAGCATCTAACTGTCGCTCCATTAATATGTCCATCAAATGGACGACAGTTACCTCCATACCTCTTTTTAGCAAACCATTTGCCGCCTCTAAACCCAACAATCCTCCACCTATAACCACAGCTTTTTTCGAACTTTTTGCAGCTGCAACCATCATCTCCACATCTTTTATATCGCGAAAAGCCACAACACCATCTAAGTCATGACCGGGAAACGGGATGATTACCGGATCTGACCCTGTAGCCAACATGAGTTTATCGTAGGATACCGTTGTGCCATCTTTTGCCACCACCTGTTTTTTTGCCCTATCAATTTTTTCAACAGGGTTTCCAATTGATAGCTGGATATTATTATCTTGATACCATTGGGTGGTGTTGATCATTATCTCATGTAGCTCTTTTTCTCCGGCAAGCACCGGAGAAAGCATGATGCGGTTATAGTTACCATGTGGTTCAGCACCAAATACTGTAATGTCGTAACGATCTGGAGCTTTGGCAATCAACTCCTCAATGGTCTTCATGCCTGCCATTCCGTTACCAATTAGTATCAATTTCTCTTTCATAACCATCCTCTATTTAATCAATAGTAGTAAAAACTTGTAGATAGTTACCGCAACTACTGTTCCAACAGCATTTATACTTATATTTCAATATGTTATAAAACAAATAACAAAATAAACATTTTATTTTTATATTATTTGCCTAATTTTTAATCACATATATTTAATAGATAGCTTGATGATGAATAAAAATGCAGCAGGATAACTTGGTGGTTTATGGTGTGGAGCTGTTCAACAAAAAGAAGAGAACTAGGTTTAACAACAGCAACAATCCAGTCATCACCTGCCAGACAAGCATAGGGTTACGCTGGATAAGGGGGATATGTTTTTCTTTAGCAAGCTGAGGGTTTGGGTGGGTAAAATCTTGGACAAATTCTGACAACAGATCATATCTAAGTTTTGGATCTTGCTGCACAGCTTTGGCTATGGCTCCATCCATCCAGGTAGGTACAAGTGGGTTGTGTGTGCTAGCTGGTATGTAGCACTCCCTTTTTGTATCACCTTCGGCATAAGGGAGCCTACCTGTTAGCATCTCATAGACGATCACCCCGATTGAATAGATATCTGACCTTTTTGTTCCGGGATTGTTGGCAAAATATTCAGGTGCGCTATAACTTTTAGTACCAAGATTCTCTTCTCGTTGTATGGGGGTTGCTATCTCGGCTATTCCACCTATTTTTACCGAGCCAAAATCGATAATTTTTATCAGCCCCTCTTTGGTGATAAAGATATTCTGTGGTTTTAGATCTCTATGGAGCATCTCCAACCGATGAAACACCCGTACACCATTGACAATCTGGGCTAGCAACTCCTGAACCTTGGTAATTTCCGCCAGAGGATTATCTTCCATCCAGCTTTGCAGTGTCATACCGTCAAGAGACTCCAATACCATATAGAGAAAATGCCTCCTTTGCCCCACTTCAAGAATATCCATAACGTGGTGGCTATCCATACGCTTTCCTGCCCACTCTTCATGATAAAACCGTTCAATATAGGCTGGATCATCGCTAAAATTTACCGATGGAGTTTTTATAACCACAACCTTATCATTAATTTCATCCCTTGCTCGATATAGCTGTGATGTCGAACTTGAATGCAGCTCTGCTACAATACGGTAGCCATCTAGCACCATACCTATCTGAAGCTCTGGTGGAAAAGGCAGTGTTGTTAAATCTTGACAAACCTCAGCAACATCTTGGCTGGGAAGAGCTTTAACCTCTACAACCATGCAGGTTACATTATCTAATGAGCTGTTGTTTATAGCACTGTTACAAATATTTTTAGCAACAAGATCGGGATCAACTTGTTTTGCTTGCAACTGTTCTACAAAAAGGCTATCGGGTACAAAATCACGCACCCCATCACTCATCAACAAAAAAAAGTCCCCAACCATAAGTGGCACAGTCAGACAATCTATCTCAAGGTCCGAATCCGCCCCCATAGCACGGCTTAGATACTCTCGCTCGGCAGAAACCTGTACCCGGTGTGGACGGGTAAGGGTTTCGACCTCCATGCCCGAAATTTTAACAATACAGGAATCACCAACATGAAACAGATGTCCTGTGGTAGATTTAAGTATCAAGGCACTCAAAGTGGTGACCAAACCCCTGCGAGACTCTTGCCTACGTTGTCCCTCACTAAAAAGCCAGCTATTGGTTGCGGAGAGAATTTTTTGGGCGGAGGTTTTTACAGTCCATGATTCTGAAGTACTAAAATAGTCGTTGATAAAACTTTTTACCGCAAATTCACTTGCTTCAGCTCCACTATCACAGCAGCTGACACCATCAGCCAGAAGTGCTACAGCCCCTTTAGTTTGCAATAGATGGGGTTCAGGTATCATCCAACCACAAAAATCCTGGTTTTCATTTTTTTTACCTTTGTCGCTATAATAGCCAACGGATATTTCAAGCTTTTTTTTCATAATATAAAAATTTTAAAAATGCAGATCTTAAAAAGAGTTGCCCATTAAAAACCCAACCTTAAAACCCTAACTGAGGGCTATTTCAAGCCCCCAGCTTAAAAGTAAAAGTTATGAAACTTCAATCATCTGCACTGTGCCGTCAGGCATAACTTCCGCCATAGCCCCCTCTGGCTCATCTAAAAACTGTACAGCTGCCAGAGCAATTAAGGCTGAAGAGGCAATAATCAAAAAGAAAACTTGCGCCTCAACAAATGACAATACGGTAAGAAAGGTCACTGCACCAACGTTTCCATACGCCCCTGTCATACCTGCAACCTGACCTGTTAAACGTCTTTTAACCAAGGGTACCATGGCAAACACCGCCCCTTCACCAGACTGCACAAAAAATGAACACAACATGGTAGCAGCAACCGCTAATGGTAGTGACCAGCTGGAGTCCACAGTACCGAGAATCATATACCCAACCACCAAACCACTAATTAATATGGTCAAGGTTCTCTTTCTTCCAAAACGATCACTCAACCAACCACCACCGGGACGGGCAACAAGGTTCATAAAGGCAAAACCGGATGCCAACAGACCTGCTAAAACCGGGGATAGTTTAAAAGTCTCCAAAAAAAACATGGGCAACATAGAGACAACTGCCAGCTCAGAACCAAAAGTAACAAAATATGATACACTTAAAATAGCAACCTGTTTAAACTTGTATTTATGAATTTCCGGTACAGGTGCGTTGATGTTCTCCCTGTTAACACTATAAGCCTTCATGGCATCCACTATATAGAGCAGAACCAAGCCAGAATATATCACGGTTGCCACTAATGAGGTGAGCATACCCAAGCCAGCTGGGGATAGCTTCCAGGTTAACACCGCTAAAGCAGCATACATTGGTATTTTCATGAATAGATAAAAAATAAAATCACCCTTACTTGTTACCTCCAAAGCCCCACTTTTTTTTGGTTTGAAATAGGTAGAACCCTTGGGGGTATCTGTTACACTTTTATAGTAGATAACAGAATAGACCATGGCGACAACACCTGTAACTCCTATGGCATATCTCCAACCATCATCACCACCAAAGACCAAGGCCAGAGTTGGCAACGACATAGCGGCAGCTGCGGAGCCGAAATTACCCCACCCCCCATAAATACCTTCGGCAATTCCAACCTGTTTTGCCGGAAACCACTCACTAACCATGCGAATACCAATAACAAACCCAGCACCAATTCCCCCCAACAACAACCGAGAGATAGCCAACTGCTGAAATGAATCTGCCATGGCAAACATTAAACATGGAATACCTGCTATAAACAGCAGCCAAGAGTAAGTGATTCGAGGGCCAAATTTATCCACCAACATACCGATAATAATTCGGGCAGGTATGGTTAATGCCACATTTAATATCAACAGGGTTTTAACCTCCTGTTTGCTCAAACCAAAGCTTCCCTGTATGGCTGCCATCAAAGGGGCATGGTTAAACCAAACAAAAAATGTGATAAAAAAAGCAAACCAGGTTAAATGTAATACCCTTATCTTGCCAGTGAATGAAATCAGGTTGAGCTTTGCGTCAGCCACAGTCATGTACATCTCCTTTTGTCTTAAAAAATCCAAATACCACGAGTTAAATATGCAGCCACACCCAAACAGAGTGACTATGTTGATAACTCAGCACGATGGATGCCAACGCAGATATGTCTATTTATCATGCTGTTATTACTAGTTATTCTAACAACAACCCAACAAACCCAAAAACTTTCTGTGATTAATTTTTACGCATATAGTACTTAAATATTTTGTTTTTACAGGCCATGCTTAAAAAAAGTGCAGATAGAGCAAACCCTGGCATCACTACAGCCAATTTATCTCTCTTTTCAAAAAGCAGATAACCCCAATAAAATAACAGCACTGGCTGTAGCAAAAAATATCAGGGGTAATGAGTAATTTGTATGTTAACCTACGTGAAAGAGTGGGCTGGGTGATCGCTGGTGGATGGTATTTAATACTGCACCACTGGAGGAAAGTCCGGGCTCCATAAAGCAAGATGCCGGGTAACTCCCGGCGAGGGCAACCTTAGGGAAAGTGCCACAGAAAGCAGACCGCCGGACCAGTTTTTTAAAAAACTTCCGGTAAGGGTGAAAGGGTGCGGTAAGAGCGCACCGCGTTTTTTTTCCGGTAACGGAAACGGCAGGGTAAACCCCATCTGGAGCAAGACCAAATAGGGGAACGTTCACGACGGCTCGTCCAGTTCCCGGGTAGGTCGCATGAGATCCTTGGCAACAAGTATCCAAGATGAATGGTCACCACCCAGCTAGCAATAGCTGAGACACAGAACCCGGCTTACAAGCCCACTCTTTTTTTAATTATCTCTATACATCATTTAAATTAAATACAAACCAATACAACAAACTTCGCTAGCAAGCTCGTTCCTACAAGGTTTGCAACCATTGACTTTTGCAAACCACAAACTATAGCCCTTTACAGGGAAAACTATCAATCATAGAAGCTGCCACACATCCATATGCATCCCAAATTCCTCCTCTTTGGTTTGTTTGCGCCCAATTTATAAACTTCTGTGTTAGCTGTTTTGGGGTTGTGTTCTCAGGTATGCAAACTCCAACCTCACCATTATCGGCAACAGCTTCCAAATAACCAACACATAAGCCAACCTCAAAAACAGAGGCACTGTTGCAGTGGTCAACTATATCCTGACATAACTTAAATGTAGCTTCAGCATTGCCGAGACTACTGAGGCTAATGAATATGTGGATTGAAAAGACAAAAAAGAGATATTTTATTTTTTGCACGACACGCCC
>JADFZS010000036.1 GCA_015232405.1 Magnetococcales bacterium
ATCAATTATGGTTACCCTTAGCTCGATAGCTCCACCAAAACTATCTGCCAGAGTATCCATTTTATCCATATCGTAAGGCTTGTCCACCAAGGCCAATAGTTCACGAGCACCTCTGGCGTTACGGTAAAGATCATCCTCGGCTTGTAGGTTGATCCAGGTACGTAAAGCATCCTCAAGATGCAGACCTATGGCTAGCTCTGTGACTATCATCAGTAAAATTGTGGCCAAAAAAAGGCGACCACGAAAACTGATATTCATCAGTTAAAAATCTGTTTTTGGTTGATTAAAGCGGTAGCCGACATTGCGCCGTGTCTCGATTAGTTGGTTGGCTGTACCCAGTTTTTCCCGTAGACGATTGACATGGACATCAACTGTACGGCTACGAACTCCACTTTTTTCACCCCAAACCTGTTTCAACAGCTCATCGCGAGACATAAACTGACCAGGGTTGGCGGTTAAAGCGTCTAGTATACGAAATTCCAACGAGGTGAGGGATATCTCTTCACCAGCAATAACTATGGACTGGGTTGTCCGGTTGATGGGGATAGCATTTTCTTCTGCCGGTTTTGCACTACCATCGCCTTTGCTTCTTTTTAAGATAGCTCCAATACGGAGTTTTAGCTCTCTTATGGAGAATGGTTTAACAACATAGTCATCTGCACCTAGTTCAAATCCTACTACCCGATCAATCTCTTCACCTTTAGCTGTTAAAATAAGGATTGATGGGTTGAAATTTGCTGAGTTACTGCGAATCTGCCGACACACCTCCAGACCAGACATATCTGGCAACATTAAATCCAGCAAAATCAAATCAGGGTGTGGCTCTCGCAATGCATGTACCAGAGCCTCTTTCCCCGTTGCTGCACAAATGGTATCGTAACCGTCTTTGTTCAGGCTATATTCCAAAGTACGTGAGAGATCTATTTCATCTTCAACTATAAGGATTCGATTTGCCATTTTACTTTTTTCACTTTCTCGTTAAAGAACAGTATCCTTAATTTTTATTGCAGGGAGTACCAGTAGTCAATTCTTTATCTTTTTTAAAATCTGGATTTCTCATGAAACAGTAACTTAATCTACACTCTATCCGATCCATAAGCAGACTTTTTTTTGTTGATTGTAACATAGGTGATTAAACCCTCACAAAAAAAATCTCTGTTTAGATCGTTTAATATCAAGATAAACAGCTGTTATTTATCAATATAAGAAAAAATCGGACCATCTCAAAAATATGAGTAATTTTTTAGAGCAAATTAATAAAAGGCGAACTTTCGCTATCATCTCTCATCCTGATGCAGGTAAAACAACCCTCACAGAAAAACTGCTCCTATTTGGTGGTGCTATCCAGTTGGCTGGTCGGGTCAAAGCCAGGGGAGCGCAACGTCGGGCCAGGTCTGACTGGATGAAGGTGGAAAAAGAGCGGGGTATATCGGTGTCGGCATCTGTTATGACCTTTGAGTATAACAATAATATTTTTAATCTATTGGATACTCCCGGTCATGCAGATTTCAGTGAAGACACCTATCGCACCCTAACCGCTGTTGACTCTGCAATTATGGTTTTGGACGCTGCCAAGGGTATTGAGGGCCAGACCCTTAAACTTTTTGAAGTGTGCCGGATGCGGAATATTCCCATTATCACTTTTATAAATAAATTGGACCGTGAGGGACGAGACCCATTTGAGCTACTTGATGAAATTGAGCAGACCCTAGCTCTGGATGTCACCCCTGCCTCTTGGCCCATCGGTATGGGTCGGGATTTTCTGGGTTGTTACGATCTTTTTGAAAACCGACTGCTGTTTATGGAACGGGGAGACGGTGGACAAGCCCAGGAGAGTGTAGCATGTGAAGGTCTGGAAGATAACAAGCTTGATCAGCTACTTACCGCCGATACCGCTACAAATTTAAGAGAAAATATTGATATGGCAAGGGGTCTCTGCCCACAGTTTGACCTGAAATCATACCGAGAGGGACATTTAACCCCGGTCTACTTTGGCAGTGCCATCAACAATTTTGGCGTGCAAGAGTTACTCAACGGTGTGGCAAAGCTGGCCCCCCAACCCAGAACCCAAAAAGCAACCCAGAGGGTTGTGGAGCCGGAAGAGAAAAATGTGACCGCCTTTGTTTTTAAAATCCAGGCCAATATGGATCTTAAGCATAGGGACAGGGTGGCTTTTGTTCGTATCTGTTCCGGTCATTTTAAAAAGGGGATGAAATTAAAACATATGCGCTCTGGTAAAGTGATGGCGGTACACAACCCCATGCTTTTTCTGGCCCAGGATAGAGAGGTCGCCCAGGAGGCATTTGCCGGAGATATTATCGGTATTCCCAACCATGGAGCACTGAGAATCGGTGACACCCTGACCCAGAGTGAAGATCTTCACTATACCGGAATTCCCAGTTTTGCCCCGGAGCTATTGCAGCGCATCCGCTCCCAAGATCCATTACGATTAAAACATCTAGGCCGTACTTTGACCCAACTTGGTGAAGAGGGAGCGGCACGGGTTTTTAAAACTCATATGGGTTCAGATTGGATTGTCGGTGTATTGGGGGCTTTGCAGTTTGAAATATTGGGCGACCGTATACGTACAGAGTACAACATACCGGTCTCCTTTGAAGCCGCTCCCTATGTCACCGCTCGCTGGGTTGATGGAGATGATCCCCGGCAGCTAAAAAAGTTTGCCGATGCCAACCAATCGGAAATTGCTGAGGATCATGATGGGGGTATGGTATTTTTAGCACGTAATAACTGGCGATTGGATGATGTTCAAAAAGAGTGGAAAGATCTGCGTTTTCTCTCGACAAAAGAGCAGACATAAGTGCCTTTAGCGTTTTGGATCACCAATTTTGTGGGTATTTTTTTACAAATGAAGGTGTATAGGTATAAATTGTCATGATTGGTGATGGATAAATTACCCTTAGATGAGGACCATCTATTCGATGAGCCAGAGTTTAAAAGACAACAATTTTGATAAAAAAGATTCAAAATATTTAGAGCAAGTTCTGCAACTTCAGGATAAATATTTAGCTAACTATCCCGAAGAGGAGAGAAGTCTGGTGGCTTTTAGATTGCTGATGAATGTCGCCAAACAGTTTGACACAATTCCCTCAATCTCTCCTGAGCAATTAGGGTTGAATTTTGAAAATTCAAAACCCCAAGCAGCGGTATTTGAGTGTTTGAGAAACAATATCAATGATCTATACAAACTATTTTTCTACTGTTTGATAACCCCGGAGAGTGGATTATCAACCCTAAACACGCCAAAACTAATTATCGCCCCTCCCAAGAGTGCATCATCATTTTTCAGCTCTTGTGCTGGTAATATGCTCGCTATGAAACTGGGTGTATATAAAGATTACTTTCCATTTGGTCTCCGTAACTACCCATCGTGGTGGAAAATTGCCAAAGATATCGGTGTGAATCAGTTATCAGATTGGCAACTACGTCCTGAGATGTTTGCCACTTTAGGTGGACAAAGTTACGGCAGTATATACAAGGGCCACATGGAGCCTATCAGCAGTAATTTTGCCATATTAAACACAAATAAACTTATAAAATATATAATTTATCTCCGTGATCCCCGTGATCTTTTAATAGCCAATGCATGTCAAGCTTTGGTGGCCAAAAGTAGTGAGTATGACCTACCGGCTAATATTCCACTGTGTTCGGTAAATAGAGAGATCAAAAGAAAAGGTCATGATGTAGATGATGTATTGAGTGAGATGATTACTGGTGGCTATCTTATAAGTCTCTTTAACTACATGGCACTGTGGCTGAAAAGCCGTAATGTTGAGCAGTCCATGGTTGTTACATTGGAAAAGTTCAACCAAGCACCCATGGAGTGTCTGACCGAGGTTAACACTGTGTTTGAGCTGGGCTTGAAGAATGAAGCCATAGAGTTGGTATATAAAGATACCAATGAGTTTTTTGCCAGAGAGTCTAAAAACCGTAAAGAGAATAAAGAGATGTATCCAAAGGGATATTCTGGTAAGGTGGGTATATGGGAGAGTTATTTTACCCCTCGGCATAGAGAGAAGTTTCGGGAGATAGTGGAGGTTTTCAAAAAAGCCTATCCATGGTCTGGTGAGCTGTTTGAGTATTATCCCTTGGATGATATATAGGTTATTTTTTTATGGTGTGAGAGGTTTTAGGATGGCTAAAATAGATAAAACAGAGGAACAGTGGGCCGCAGAGCTAACACCGGAGCAGTTTGCAATATGCCGTAAAAAAGGTACTGAAAGAGCTTTTACCGGTGAATATCACGATTGCAAAACAGATGGAGTTTATCTTTGTAGATGTTGTGGTACGGAGCTTTTTTCCTCAAGCACAAAATTTGATTCTGGTACCGGGTGGCCCAGCTTCCACTCCCCTACCCTCAATGAAAACATAACCCGTCTTGAAGATCGCTCGCTATTTGCGGTTCGGGTGGAGGTTCTGTGTTCCAATTGCGATTCTCATTTGGGCCATGTTTTTCCCGATGGTCCCCCTCCTACTGGTGAGCGTTACTGCATAAACTCGGCTTCACTTAACCTTAAAAAGAGTGGTTCATGAGCTTATTACGGCTGACAATACTGTTTTTTTTCACATTCTCCCTATTTGGTTGTGGGGCTTCAACTCCCAAAATAGCCCCACTGCCGGATTTAGAACAAACACCCCCGGTTAATTTAAATAAAATAGGCAATGATACAGAGGTTTGGAGCTTGGAAGATGGGGCGAGTGTCCCGGTTTCGCCATTTTCACAACAGAGCACCGTTGCTATAAATCCCCCCGCTCTAAAAAAATCACAACTTCCCTATGTTTTGCCCCCAAGGGATAAAGCCAGGGTGTTATCCCCAGGTGAGAGCCATTTTTTTGGCTTTGTTGTAACCAAAGATTTCAGTGCTGCTACCCGGGCCTATCTAAATGGTGAGGGACAGAGGGCTATTGCTATTCTGGATCGGATGGAGAGAGATTCCAAGAAAAACCACCCGGCTTTAAACTGGCGTATCTCCCATCTTAGAGTGTTGGTCCATATGCAACGGGGAGAGATACCCAAGGGTGAGGCAGAGATGCCGCGGATGGAACGTCGGGAGATTGCAATTCTCGGTTCCAACTTAGCCAGCCGGGCTTTAAGGGCGGAGCTTCGTATGTGGGCGGGAGATTTCAACCGTGCCTCCAGAGATGCGACTCAGGTTATAGAGGCAATTGGTGATTGGTCCATGCCCACCACCTATATGATGCCCCCTTCAAGTGGTGAGATGACCAAGCTTGGGGTAACTACTGAGGCTAAAATGCGCTCTTATGCTGTTATCGGTAGCAGCCTTTTTTTACAACATCGCTTTGGAGAGGCTGCCCCATGGCTGGAGGCTTTGGATAATCAAGCCAACGATGTTTTTTATGTTTTTTCCCACCCACTGTATGGGCGATTTGTAAAACCATATATGGATGCTTTTTATGGTCGGGGTAATGGGCTTGCGCTTTTAGCCACAACCATAACCGCCACCAAGGGGGATGTTAAACGGGCCAAAATTTTATTTAACCGGGCTACGGACTATTTCAACGCCATGGGCTATCGTCCCGGTACGGTGGTGGTGGAGTCGTTGAAAGCTTGGGCTTTGTTGCTGGCTAAAGATTATGACGGAGCTGATAGTCAGGCCAAAAAAGCTTTGGGGCTGGCAGAGAAAGCCGGGCTTTTGGATTTTGTCTGGCGGATAGAGATCTTAAGGGGTGAGGCTCTATTCAAGGCTGGCAGGATTGTGGAGGCGGAAGAGTCTTTGCGTCGTGGTCAAGGGGTTGTTGATCTGATAATTGGTACGCTGCAATCGGACAAGGCAAAAGTACGATTTGGGGCCGACAAATATCAGCTTACCAGGTTGTTGAGTCAGATAGATGTAAAGCGAGGTGATTGGTCCACCCTGTTTGAAGATCTAGAGAGGGGTAGAGCAAGGGCATTTATCGATATGCTGGGACGTAAGGTTGCTCCCCAGGGGCGACAGGTAGATTTGGTAGCAAGAATAAAAGCTCTTGATAAAAAAATTCTCATAACCCGGCAGCGTAGCAGTGCTTTGATCAGTGGTAAAAATGTAAAGAAAAATCTTGAGTCGGAGCTTTTATTACAACGTGAAAGGTTGATGGTGGAGTTACGGAGGCAAGATGCGGATTTAGCGGATCTTTTTTCGGTATCCACAACCACCCTTGAAAAGGTGCAAAAGGAGTTGAAGCCGGGGGAGGTTCTCTATTATGCCCTGCCTGCCATTGCTGATAAGCCATTGCAATTTTTAAAGATAAGCAGTGATCAGGTAAAACTTGAAACTGCTGATTTAACGGCTAAACAGCTAACCACCCATATAGATGCTTTTACTGCAGCCCGAATTGGTGAGGAGGATCTTTTTAACTCTTTATATCAAAAACGTGGTGTTAGGGTTAAAAAGGCGGATGTTGTATCAGTTGCTGATCTTGAGCCAATTGAACAAGAAAAGCTGATTTTGCAATCCCTTGGTGCAAAGCTTGGTGTTGATGGATGGAGTGCCAGCAAGGCTGTTTATGTTGTGCCTAGTGGTGATCTGTTTTTTGTACCTTGGGGTGGGTTGAATATCCGGGTTCCTGTTGTTGTGCTACCTACAGGTGGCTGGATATTGCGGGTTAAAAACCGACACAAGGCGATGGAGCAGGCGGTGTTGGTGGGAGATCCGGCGTTTGGTGGTACATTGTCCCAACTTTCCGGGGCAAAAAAGGAGGCAATTGAGATAGCAAGGCAGTATGGCAGCAGTGCTTTGATTGGCAAAGAGGCGACCAAACCGGCCTTACGTTTGGCTGTTAGCAGTGGGGTTGATATGCTCCATTTAGCTACCCACGCCTATTATGACAGCAAGCGACCTTTGCAATCGGCACTGTTTCTCAGTAACGGTAAAAAGGCAACTTCGCTAACTGCCAAAGATATATTTTTAAACCCTCTACCTGCTGATCTTGTGGTTTTGTCCGCATGTGAAACCGGGATGGGCAAGGTGATAGCTGGGGATGATTTGTTGGGGTTGAGCCGTAGTTTTTATCTTGGTGGAACCTCGGCTATGTTAAGTAGTTTATGGCCTGTTGAGGATAGGGCCACCCTGCTTTTTATGGAACATTTTCACAAACGGGCGAAAAAAGGTGGTTTTGGTGATGCTTGGTTGAGTGCAAGGGATGCGGTAAGAGATGCTGGTTATCCGCCCTCTTCATATGGTGCATTTAATCTGGGAGGATCGTTTGGCAGTAGGTGATAAGTTAGATGACAACAGTAGAGGAGGCCTATAAAGCTGCCATAGACCATTTTAATAGTGGAGGATTTGGTGAGGCTGAACAGCTTTGCCAAGCCATTGTTAAAGATAGCCCTCACTATATTGATGCCATCAACCTTCTTGGTGTAATTGCCCAAAAAAGTAACAGACATGCTGTAGCTGTTGACCATTTTAACCGGGCCATTGATATCCATAACGGTTCGGAATTTCTTTTTTATAATCTTGCCACCTCGTTATTTCCGTTAGGATATACTCACAAAGCAGTTGTTGCTCTTGAAAAAGCGGTGGATATCAACCCCAAGTTTTATCATGGCTGGTGTCGGTTGGGATTTGGGCAACGGGAGTTGGGGGAGTTTGACAAGGCTGCATTTAGCTATCAACAAGCAATTTTAATTAATCCTGACAATTCAGAGCCATATTTTTTTCTTGCAAACAGCCAGAAACAGCAGGGGGATTTGGCAGGTGCTATTGCTAACTATCGCAAGGCAACAGCCCTTGCTCCAGACCATGCCGATGCCCACCACAACCTTGGCATAGCTTTGCAGCTGAACAACGAATTGGATAAGGCCTTTGAGAGTTATCAGAAGACCATAGCCATTAGACCTGACTATGTGGAGGCCATTAGTAATTTGGGTTACGGCTTGCAGATGGCTGGTAGGTTGGCTGAAGCAGTAGCTATTTTACAAAAGGCCATAGCTGTAGGGCCGGGTTATGGCCTTGCTTATTATAATCTTGGGGTGACTTTACATGAGCTAAACAGGATTGATGAGGCGATTAGATGCTATGAGAAGGCTATTGAACTAAATCCCCAAGATGCCAAGGGCCATTTTAACCTTGCCAACTGTTTAAAGGAGCAAGGTAGAGGTGATGAGGCTATTTTAGGTTATGAAAAGGCGGTTGGTATCGACCCTGGTTTTTATACTGCATTTAACAATCTTGGTGTTGTTTTGCAGGAGATGGGGGAGTTTGCCAAGGCGGATATAAACTATAAAAAGGCCATAGCTATAAAGCCGGATTATGCCGATGCCCATCACAATTTAGCCCTGGATGAGCTGGTAGCTGGTGACTTTGCAAAAGGGTGGCGGAGTTATAACTGGCGTTGGCAGACCGAGCACCATGATAGTGAGCGTTTTAATAGATATAGGGACAGGATGTGGTCGGGGCAGAAGGTTGCTGGCAAGCGGTTTTTACTTTGGGCGGAGCAAGGGATTGGTGAGAGCATTCTTTTTTCCGGTATGTTTGCTGAATTGATAGAGAGAGGGGCGAAGGTTGTTATTGAGTGTGATAGGCGGTTGATACCTCTGTTTGGCAGATCTTTTCCTGGTGCTGTTTGTGTTGAAAAGGGAGATGTGCTGACTTTGGAGGGTGGTGATAATGGGTTTGATTTTATCATGCCCTTTGGCAATTTATCACCATTGTTGCGTGGTGGTTTAGATAGTTTTCCTGGTAGATCGGCATATCTAATTGCTGATGAAACTAAAAGACGAGCAATAAGAGAGCGTTATTTAAAGAAAAATGGTGATGGGGTTTTGGTGGGCATTACCTGGCGGAGCACAAGCCCCAAATATCGGGGTAAATCGGTAAATCTAGTGGATTTAAAGGGGTTGTTAGGATTGCCCAACGCTATTTTTGTTGATCTGCAATATGGCGATACGGTTGATGAGCGAAAGAGGTTGAGGGCAGAGAGTGGAGTTGAGGTTATTCATGATGATTTGATTGACCAGGGGGATGATCTAGATGGTTTTGCTGCTCAGGTTGCCGCGATGGATTTTGTTGTGACCATATCCAGTACCACGGCTCATATGGCGGGCGCATTGGGTGTTCCGACCTTGCTGATGTTGGCAAAATTCAGTTTATGGTTTTGGATGATGGATCGTGATGACTCGCCATGGTACTCTTGTATAAATGTGTTCCGGCAGCAAAAGAGGGATGAATGGGGTGATGTTATCAGGCATGTGACAGATAGGCTTAGGGAGCAAATAGAGAAGAAGCATAGATCAAATATGAGCTCGTGATTTTTTTTTCATGGGCGTGTGGGCTTTATCAACTTTTAAATTGTGATATGAAAAACAGCTATGAATACAATACTTGTAACTGGTGGAGCTGGGTTTATTGGCTCGAACCTTGTTCGTCATCTACTTAATAGCAACTTTAGGGTTATTAATCTGGATCTTTTGACCTATGCTGGTAGTTTGGAGAATCTTGTTGGTTTGAAAGAGGGTGATGAGTATAGGTTTGTCCATGGTTCTATTGGCAACAAGAAGCTGGTTGAGTCTTTGTTGAGGGAGCACAGCCCGGACGCTATTGTAAATGTGGCAGCGGAGACCCATGTAGATAGATCCATAGACGACCCGGACGTTTTTATCGAGACCAATATTGTTGGTTTGCATACTTTGTTACGTTTGGCGAGGTATTATTGGGACGGTTTGGAGGGGGATAAAAAGGCTGGATTTCGATTTTTGCAGGTATCTACCGATGAGGTTTATGGTTCGGTGGTGAGTGGTCATTCGGTAGAGGATGATCCGTTTAGGGCTAATTCGCCATATGCAGCTGCCAAGGCGTCGGGGGATCTTTTGGTACGCTCTTATAACAAGACCTACAATTTACCGACGTTGATAACCAACGGTTCCAACACTTACGGCCCCAATCAATTTCCGGAAAAGCTGATTCCCTTAACCATTTTAAAGGCTATAGGTGGTGATTCTTTACCTATATATGGTGATGGTAAGAATGTCCGTGATTGGTTGTTTGTTGGTGATCATTGTCGGGGTATAGCCCATGTATTGCAGCATGGTGATGCTGGCAAGAACTATAACATTGGTGGCAGTGATGAGCGTGAGAACATAGATGTTGTGAGTTATTTATGTTCGGTTTTGGATCGTCTTTCGCCGAGAAAAGATGGTGTTAAGTATGAAAAGCAGATCAAGTTTGTTGCTGACAGGCCGGGCCATGATTTTAGATATGCGTTGGATACAGCAAGGGCCAGGGGTTTGGGTTGGCGGACTATGACCGACTTTCAGCAGGGTTTGGGTGAGACTGTAAGGTGGTATTTGGATAATCAGGAGTGGTGTAGGAAGGTTGCGGCAAATAGCGATCCACTTTCTAGAATTGGGCTAGCCAAGTAGGTTAAATATTAAGGGGATAGTCGATAAGATGGGACATAAAGGGATAATTCTGGCAGGTGGTAGTGGTTCGCGGCTTCATCCGGTGACTCATGTGGTTTCCAAGCAGCTTCTACCTGTTTATGATAAACCTATGATTTATTATAGTTTATCTATATTAATGCTGGCGGAAATTCGAGATATTTTAATTATTTCGACACCTGTGGAGCTACCGCGATTCAGGCAGCTATTGGGAGACGGCAAGAGGTTGGGGATCAACCTATCATATGCGCCCCAGCCGGAGCCGAGGGGGTTGGCGGAGGCGTTTATAATAGGCAAGGAGTTTGTGGGTAGTGATTCGGTAACGTTGATATTGGGTGACAACATTTTGTATGGCCCTGGCATGCCGGAGCGATTGGTTAAGCATACGGGTATTAAAGATGGAGCCACGGTTTTTTCGTATCCTGTTAGTGATCCTGAGCGATATGGTGTTATAGAGATGGACGGTGATAACCGCGCGATATCCATAGAGGAAAAGCCGTTAAAACCCAGGTCCAACCTTGCTGTTACAGGATTATATTTTTATGATAACAGTGTTGTTGACATGGCTCACAGTATTAAGCCGTCGCCACGAGGGGAGCTTGAGATAACGGAGATCAACAACATTTATTTACAGCGTGGTAAGTTAAATGTTGAGGTTTTGGGTAGGGGTTATGCGTGGTTGGATGCAGGAACTGAGGAGTCGATGTTGGACGCTTCCAACTATATAGCGACCATAAGCAGGCGGCAGGGTTTAAGGATTGGCTGTATTGAAGAGATAGCGTGGCGCAATAAGTGGATAGATGGGGAGCAGTTGATAAAGTTGGGTGAGGAGATTGGTAACTCGCCGTATGGGCAGTATATAATCAGGCGGGCGAAATCGGGGTATTAGGTTTTTTTGCCTGTATTAGTGTGGGTGCAGGGAGATCATCTCCCTGTCGGGTTTGGGCAGCGCCCAAGGTTTTGTAGTTGCTGTAAAGCCGGACGTTAAAAAGACTTTTTTTCGCTTTTGAAAAAAAGTCCCGGCGAGTTTATTAGTTCCCCAAGGAAGAAAAACCCGGCTTTTTGGGTTTTTCTTCCTTGGGGAATGTTCTTTACTTAATATGGGCTGGGTTGGATTTTACGCTAGTATAGACATTGTTGGTATGTGGTTTAAATTGGCTTTTATATTTGCTTAGACCATGGTAGGCAAATATCGTTTGTTAAGAGATAAAAACCAAAAAAACGGTTTTTATCTCTTAACAAACTTAGAAGCAGAGCCGGGGGCTTTTTTTTAAACGGCGAAAAAAAAGCCTTGATAAATCCGGCTTTACGGCAAAACCTTGGGCTTTGCCCAAACCCAGCAGGGAGATGATCTCCCTGCACCCACACTAATAAAAGAATTTTAAAAGATAACAACATTATTCGCCATCAACAGGATAACCACCATGAAAGTACAAGAAACCTCCCTTCCTGGCGTTCTACTCATAATCCCAAAAGTATTTCCCGACCCCAGAGGCTTCTTTCTCGAAACATACCACCAATCTCGATACCAAAAGATGGGTATAGATTTTACCCCAGTTCAAGCCAACCACTCCCGCTCCCAAGCCGGAGTACTAAGAGGTCTACACTTTCAACTACAACACCAACAAGCTAAAATAGCCTACGTAACCCACGGAAAAGTGTTCGATGTCGCAGTCGATGTAAGAAAAAACTCCCCAAACTTCGGACAATGGGTGGGCGTTATGCTCGATGATATCAACCATCACCAACTATACATCCCAAAAGGGTTCGCACACGGCTATTGCGTACTGTCCAATACCGCCGACTTTACATATCAATGCTCCGATATCTACCACCAACAATCAGAAAGCGGTATCGCCTGGAACGATCCCAACCTAGCCATAAATTGGCCCATCGATAATCCATCTCTATCCGATAAAGATAAACAATGGCTAAACCTAAACAAAACACCAAACGATAAACTACCAGGCTAAACAAAAATGAAAAAATTATTAATAACAGGCGCAAAAGGACAAGTAGGCCAAGAACTAACACAACAAGCTAACTTCCATAGCTTTAAACCCATACCACTAAGTAGAGCCGATCTCGATATCAGCGACTACGATCAAGTCGATCAAACAGTTAACGATATCAAGCCAGACATAATTATAAATGCCGCAGCGTTTACCAATGTAGACCTTGCCGAAACTAAACAAGAACAAGCATTAGCATGTAATAAAGAAGGACCAGACAACCTCGCTGTTACCGCTGCAAAACTAAACATACCCCTTTTTCATATCTCAACAGATTTTATCTTCGATGGCGAAAAAAACACCCCCTACATAGAAGATGACGACCCCAACCCGTTGAGTTTTTATGGCGAAAGTAAACTTTTAGGCGAAGAGGCGGTTTGGACTGTTTGGGATAAGCATATAATACTACGTGTTAGCTGGGTGTTTGGACAATACGGGCACAATTTCTTTAGTGGCGTTGCCGATTGGGCAAAAAACAAAAAAGAGCTGCAAATAGTGTCCGATCAGGTTGGTGGACCCACACCTGCAAATGCGGTTGCCGAGACGTTATTGGTTTTAGCAGCAAAATCCATAGAACAAAATAACAGCTTTTACTGGGGAACCTACCACTATTCGGGATTGCCTGCGGTTAGTCGATTTGAATATACCCAGTTTATAGTATCTGAGCTGAAAAAAATGGGGGTTGAGAATTTGGCGAATTTAGTTCCGGTTCCTGCAAGCCACTATCCCATGCCGGCCCAAAGGCCAGCATATTCGGCTTTGGATTCTGGATTGTTGGAAAGAAATTTTGGAATTAAAGCTCCTGACTGGCAGGAAGGGGCAAGAGAATTGATAAAAATAAAGTAGTTGCCTGTATTAGTGTGGGTTAAGGGAGATCATCTCCCTTATGGGTTTGGGCAAAGCCCAAGGTTGTGCAGTAAAGCCGGATATAAAAAGGCTTTTTTTTCGCCGTTTAAAAAAAAGCCCCCGGCTAGTATATTAATTCCCATTGGCGAAAAAACCCAAGCCCCACCGGGTTTTTTCACCAATGGGAATGCCCTTTACCAAACAAAAGGCAAAGCAACATTCAGCTCCATCATAAAAAAAACAAAAAAAATTCACTTTTTTTACATCTACCCCAAAAATTTATTATCATTGTAGGTTAGAAAAAAGGATATCAAAAATGACATTCATAACATTCGATACATTAGCCTACAACGAAGAGTTAAAAAAATCCGGTGTTCCCAAAAAACAGGCTTTAGCTCAAGTACGAGCTTTATCAAAAGCGTTGGAATCTAAGGAGCTGGCAACAAAAGCAGACCTTCGTATGGAACTAGCCCAGCAAGAAACCAGGCTGGTAAAATGGATGGTTGGTGTATCAATTGTTCCATAGGAATTATCATCGCCTCATTTCTTACCATTATCAAGATGATTAGCCCCGGATAAACCTCCTAAACTATCCAACAAACCCTGCACTATCTTCACCATGTGAGGCATACCGACTTTCTTAAAAAGACCAATACTCTTCTGCCACATCTTTCTGGCTTTATCCAAATCTCCTTTGATTTCATATAATAAGCCAAGGTTGGCATATTGATTAGCAATATACTCCTTACGACCAAGCTCTTTCTCTATGGCTAGGCTTTTTAAATACATCTCTTCGGCTCTTGCCAAATCTCCTCTGGTTAAATACACATTGCCAAGGTTGCCGTAGTCAGAAGCCATACCTTCCTTACGACCAAGCTCTTTCTCTATGGCTAAGCTTTTTAAATATATCTCTTCGGCTCTTGCCAAATCTCCTCTTTTTCTATACACAATGCCAAGATTACCGTATTGACTAGCCATACCCTCCTTACGACCAAGCTCTTTCTCTATGGATAGGCTTTTTAAAAACATATCTTCTGCTTTTGTCAGATTTCCTCTTGTTCCAAACACAATGCCAAGGTTGCCGTATTGACTAGCCATACCCTCCTTACGACCAAGCTCTTTCTCTATGGATAGGCTTTTTAAATGCATCTCTTCGGCTCTTGCCAAATCTCCTCTGGTTCTATACAAAATACCAAGATTGCCGTAGGCTACTGCCACCAAGCTATAATCATCACTCTTTTCTCCCAACTCAAGCACCCGATTAGAGGCAGCCATTGCAGCATCAATTTCACCAGTTCTAAATAAAAGATGCCCTAATCTATTCCAACCATCTGGATCATCAGGATCTAGTTCTACTGCTTGTTGGTAATAGCTTAGTGCTTTTTTGGTTTCGTTTAAAAAGGCAAGTGCTCCGAGGTTACGGGCATCTTTTGCGGCTTGTTTGTTGGCTTTTTCTCCTAGTTCTTTGTTATGGTTCAGGCTCTCTTCAAATAGCTTTATTGCGGTGGTTATTTTGCCTTGCTCAAGCTCTTTACTGGCTTTTTTCGCCATTGTGGTGTTTAAGCTTTGAATATCTTTAACTACTTGGGTAATGGCTTTTTTGCACTCGGGATAAGTCTCTTGGTTTGATGGGTGATCGCTATTTTTAGATATTTGACAAATCTTGATAGCAATTTCTTCAGCTGTAGGATGGGGTTTTGCTGGGAAAAAAAGAGCTTTTATTAGGGCAATTAAAACACCGAGGATGCCTAAAATTGTAGCAATTGTACCCCATGTGTTAGATATATTTTCTGAAATTGGAAGCCATAGAACCTCAACCATCGATACGTCCCCAGTTTTCAATTTGCTGTTGTTGTTGCTCTAAGTTATTTTATGTTTATAGCACAGAAATTTAGCTCCAACCAAAGATGTTTTGTTTATATAGACGGCCCAAACCTAACCTGCTCTTTTTAAACGAAGGACATTCCCATTGAATAAAACCCCTTAAAACCGGGGTTTTTATGCTATGGGAATTAGTAGGTTGTGCCGGGGGCTTTTTTTTTATGACAAAAAAAGCCTTTTTATTTCCGGCTTTACTGCAACGGCAAAACCTTGGGCTTTGCCCAAACCCAGCAGGGAGATAATCTCCCTGCACCCATGTTAGTTTATACATACTTATATTTTACCCTTTTTTCCCACCAGCTTTTCTTTGCACCCCTACTCCCTTCTGTTATATCCTGCCAATTGACTTTCTTTAATTTTTTATAAGGTTTGGTATTTTGAATAATAGTGAGATTCTAAAACGGTTCCTAAGATATGTATGGCCCTATCGCTGGCACCTCCTCGTCTCCTTTATAAGTATGATTCTCATCGCATCCACTAGCGGAGCAATTGCATACTCCGTAAAGCCCATTCTCGACGATATATTTATTAAACAAGATACAACCATGCTCTACTATATGCCCATCGCTATATTGGGTATATTCGGCTTTCGTGGTTTGGCCTATTTTACCCAGTCTTATGCTATGGCTTATGTCGGTGAAAAAGTTGTGCGAACCATGCAGATAGAGCTTTATAACCATATGCTGGATCTCGATATCAACCTCTACGCATCCACTTCTCCCGGTAGCTTTATCTCCCGTGTTACCTACGATACCAACCTGCTACGTGGTACAGCCTCTACAACTATCTCTAACCTGTTTCGTGAAGGCTTTACCATTATTTTTCTCATAAGCCTGCTCTTCTACCAAAACTTTCAACTGGCTTTTATGGCTATCGTCGGGCTGCCCCTGTCCGGGTTTTTAATTATCTTTTTTGGTAAAAAAGTACGCAAACTATCCAAAGCCAGCCAAGAACTTATGGAGCTTATTACCTCCCACCTAGAAGAGAGCTTTGGTGGTATTCGCATCGTAAAAGCCTTTGGTATGGAAGATAGAGAACGTAACCTGTTTGCAGATATATCAAAAAAAGTGCTAAAAAATAACCTGCGTACCGCAAAAGTACAGTCCGTTACCCACCCATCTATGGATCTGGTGGCAGGTGTCGCCATATGTGCCGTGGTATACTATGGCGGTCGCTATGTGATAACCGAAGAAATCACAACAGGGGAGTTTTTCTCCTTTGTTACCGCGCTGTTAATGGCATACACACCCATAAAAAGGTTCTCCACCCTTAATAACTCGCTACAGGCCGGTATCGCCGCAGCACGACGTATTTTTGATATGCTGGATACCGTACCGGACATTAGAGATAAAGAAAACGCCTTCGACCTACCGCCGATACAAAAGAATATCACCTTTAAAAACATGCACTTTACCTACGAAGCTGCCGATGAAAGCGTGCTGGAGGATATCAACCTAAAGGTAAAAGCTGGGGAAACCGTGGCTCTGGTCGGCTCTAGCGGTTCCGGCAAGACATCACTAGTGCATCTCATACCCCGGTTTTACGATGTGGAGTCCGGCTCCGTGGAGATCGATGGCGTAGACATTAGAGATGTCACCCTAAAAAGCCTGCGAGGCCAAATAGCCATGGTAACACAAGAGATTATCCTCTTTAACGATACCATCCGCCATAACATCGCCTATGGCGAAGAGGAACGTTCTTTAGAAGAGGTTAAAGAGGCTGCCAGAATAGCCAACGCATTGGAGTTTATCGAAGAGTTTCCCGATGGTTTTGATACCCAAATCGGAGCAAGAGGAGTTAAGCTATCCGGTGGACAAAGACAAAGAATATCCATCGCCCGATCCATATTAAAAAACGCCCCGATATTGATTTTAGATGAGGCTACCAGCGCGTTGGATAACGAAAGCGAAAGAGCGGTACAAATAGCTTTGGAACGGTTGATGAGCAACCGTACCACGTTGGTTATCGCCCATCGACTCTCCACCATTAGAAATGCCGATAGAATTGTGGTGTTATCCGATGGACAGATAGTTGAAGAGGGAACCCATAACGGGCTGTTGAAAAAAGATGGCGAGTATGCCCGTTTTTATGCGTTACAGTTTGAAAATTCCAAAAAAAATAAAAAGAAAAAATAAATTTAAGGGGATGGGTCTGGCGAAGGGACAAGTCCCTTCCCAGTGGGGTTTGGGGCAAAGCCCCAACTTTTTAATTTAAAAACATTTTTTCATACCATGGGGGCTTTGCCCCCAAACCCCCATTGGGGGAGATAATCTCCCCCAATCCCCCATGATAGTTTTTTTTGGGTTTGGGTTTGGGGCATCGAAACAAATTTAAGTGCACATTGCCATTGTTCTGATACGCTACAAACCCTACGGCGGTTACGAACGGCAAGCAGCCCTGCTAGCCGATACCCTATTGGCCCGTGGTCATAAAATAACCATCATCAGCAGCCAATGGACCGGAGAGAAAAAACCGGGGCTTGAGTTTATTCAATTACCCATAATTAAACTATCGTCATGGCTAAAAACTGGCTCCTTCGCTTTGATGTCTCGTGCTGTTATAAACAAAAAAAGCTTTGATTTAACAATAGCCTTTGATCGCTCCCTTACCATGGATATCTACCGGGCCGGAAGTGCCTGTCATAAAAGCTGGCTTGCTGCTCGAATTAAAGCCAACGGCCTAAAAGCCCGAATATCCATCGCTATAAACCCTCTTAACCGTGTAATAAACCGCATAGAAAAAAGCCTGTTTGCTAACTTAAAAAAAACACAAGGAACAGTGGTTGTTCTCTCATCTGCCAGTGCCAAGCAAATTCAAAACCACTATCACCTACCTTCAGAGCAGTTTAAAATCATACCCCCTGCCGTTGATTTCAATCGGTTCAAGGATCAAGACAGCCTTGAATTTAGAAGTAAAGCCAGAGAGAAACTAAACTTACAAAAACAAGATCGCCTCTTATTACATGTGGGTTCCGGCTTTCGTATAAAAGGGGTGGAACGGATCATACGCGCCCTGCCCCATTTACAAAATATAGAGGATTATAAATTTCGCTTTATCGCTATAGGAGCAGATAAAAAAGGCATTCGGCAAAACCAGGCACTTGCCAAAAAGCTCGCCGTTGACCATATGGTGGAATTTCCCGGTGGAGTGGAAAATGTCGGTGAGTATTACGCAGCTGCCGACTGTTTTTTACTGCTATCCATGCTGGAAACCTTTGGAGCTGTTACCGCAGAAGCTCTCTGGTTTGGACTGCCGACCTTGATCGGTAGGGGTGCTGGCTCTGCTGGTCTGATAAGCAACAGCACCTTGGGAGAGGTGGTCGAAGAGTCCGTTACGCCAGATAAGTTGGCGCAGATGATAAATGTGTGTTTAAATAGAGATTATAACAATAACTCAAAACAAGATATAAACAATATAAAACAGCAAAGACGTAATTTATCTGCTAAATGCGACCTGACAACGGTTATGGACCAATATTTAGAACTAATTGAAACTAAAAAAAGGGTTTAACACCATGGAAAAACTAAATATTGCTATCGTTTACGACATAAACCAGCCCTACACCACCGGGGTTCACTGCAAACGCGCATTTGAAGAGTTGGGCCATCAAGTTACCCACTATGACATAAACACATTTATAGTACGCAAACACGACTATGTAATAAAAATAGATGATGGCGAACCCAAAGGATTTAGATGTATGCCCTGGCATAAAAAAGTTTTTTGGGCCATCGATACCCATACAGATTTTGAACGACTGCTAAAAATAGCCCAAAAAGCCGACCATGTTTTTTGCTGCCAGAAAAATGGGGTAGATCTCTTTGCCATCGATGATGTAACAGCCACATGGCTACCATTAGCAGGTTTTATAGAAGAGTACCAACCCATAGAAAAATCCTTTGATGTTGCCTTTATCGGTGGTGTAGACACAGAAAAACGCAAAAAGCTAAAAGAGAGGTTGGAACAGCTACCCATAAAACTGTTTTTTGGTAAAGCCAAAAGAGAGTTTATAGTCCCCATATATGCAAACTCAACAATCGGCATAAACACCCACGTAAATAACGATATAAATATGCGCACCTACGAAGTACCCATAAATGGTGCACTGTTGGTCATGGAGCGTATTGTAGATAACGGTATGGAAGCCCTATTTACCGAAAATAGCGAATACCTTGCCTATAATAATACCGATGAGCTATGCCAGATAATTGATGATGTAATGAAAAACCCAGAAAAGTATCAAAAAATCCGTGAGGCAGGTCACAAAAGAGCCTTGAGGGAGCACACCTATACCCACCGTATGGAAAAACTGCTCTACTCAATAGCCGAAGTGTAATACAGTTATTTCAAGCCAAAGTTAGACTAACTAAATACTTTTTATTATTATGGGTGCAGGGAGATTATCTCCCTGCTGGGTTTGGGCAAAGCCCAAGGTTTTACCTTTGTTTTTAAGCCTTTACATTTAAAAGCGTGGGGGTTTGGGGGCCTGCAAGGCCGCCCAAGGTTTTGCTTTTGACTGTATATATTTGAGATAAAATCATAAAATCTATTAGCAAAACCAACAAATAAACCAGCTCGATAAATCAACCCTGCCTAAACCACCTTTAACAAAATAGTGGCCTGATCTCCGGTTTTTTCGGCGTTGCTTTTTTTTGCCAGCTTTTTATAGCGTTTGATATCTGCCTTGGAAAAAATCGATCTCTCTTTGTTTATTCCGTATGATCTTTCACTCTTTAAAGTGATGTTCTGCTTATACTGCTCACTACCCCAATATTGAAAAGCCGATGAGTCGTACTCTACCCTTTGGATGGCAAACCCGGCTTTTTTTACCAAAATCTCAAGGCTTTTTATGGAATAGAGAAAAAGATGTCTTGGGGCATCCAGCTGTACCCAATTCTCCTTATACATCTCCCAAGCAAGAGAGGGAAAAACCGGGATTTTTATGAGGCATCTACCCCCTAAAGCCAATAGCATCTTTACACCTTGCAGTGTCTCCAAAGGGTTGGCTATATGCTCAAAGGAGCTAAAAAAAGTTATCAGATCAAAAAGATGGTTCGATTTAAAGTTGGTTATCTGACTTTTATACACCTTAAAGCCGTTATCATAGCTTAGTTCATGGGGTATGTTTGGCTCCAGACCTGCCACATTATTAAAACCACACTCCTTTAACGCAAAAAACCTACCCCCAGCCCCACAACCAACATCCAAAATGTGGGAATCCAACCCCAGACCTGTTCCGGTAAGGCTGGCATGTGGCTCGCTTTTAGCCAACAAATGCAGTGTTTTAGCCAAAAAGGAGTCACCAAGCACAGTGGAACGGATTTTTAGATTTTTAAATTTTTTTGCCAGGCCATCCGATTTTTTTTTGGCAAAATCCTGGGAAAGACTGTAATAGTCAGTGGGATAAAACTTGTCGATATTATCGGGTATCTCACCAATTTGCAGACAATCACACCCCTGGCAGCGATAATATTGAAAAACCTCGCCACTACCATACATCATCTCGGTAACATTATGGGGAGGTGTGGTTATTGGGGTTGCGCAAATTCTACAAACTATAGCCATGTGATATACTGGTCAAATTGTCGATTAAATAGTGGAAATATATAAACATCGACTATAACCAACCCCATTGACAATAAGCAAGCTAAATTGCATAACCTCCCGGTCCGATATCTACAGCTGTGGATATGATAACCACACAGCCTGAAGTATTGACGGCTATAATTAACGAGAGTAAGATGAACATGAAAAAGGTGGATAAACCTAGAAACGGCGGTTGGCGGTGTGTGCTGACAACTGCTGTTTCTAGGATAAAGCAACAGGCTAAATCCCCGACCCACTCTTGTTAGGATACGGAACTGATCGAAACGAAACCATGGACAATAAAAAACCTGACATTTCCATCCTTATTGGCACATATAACTATCTGAACTCCCTTAAAATCTGCTTGACCTCCCTTGAACGGCAAAGTTTTATGAACTTTGAGGTGATTATCTGTGATGATGGTTCTAAAAAAGATGTGGGAGAGTGGTTGCAAACATATAGTAGCGATGCCCCGTATTCCATTCGCCATTTATGGCAAGAGGACAAAGGCTTTAGAAAATGCCGACTGTTAAATAGAGCCATAAACGAGGCCCATGCCGACTATATTCTTTTTTTG
Source organism: Magnetococcales bacterium (assembly GCA_015232405.1). Lineage (GTDB taxonomy): Bacteria > Pseudomonadota > Magnetococcia > Magnetococcales > JADFYX01. The sequence continues at coordinate 21,299 of JADFZS010000036.1, forward strand.
GATGCTGACTGTATTCAGGCCAAAGATTTTGTCGAGCAGCACTGGAACAACCGGGAAAAAGGTCGTTATATCGGGGGACGACGGGTGATGATCGCCCGACAAGCAGCCCAAACAGTCACCTCTGAAATGGTAAACCGAGGCTACTTTGATCGTATCTCCCTGTGGTCTATCAAGCAGACCCTTAAGGGTCAGATGAAATATTTGGAAGAGGCCATACCAGCACTGCATAGCTTGCGTCCGGTACACCCGTTTAATTTATTGGGCTGTAATTTTTCCATTCACAAAGATGATCTTTTAAGTGTAAACGGTTTTGATGAGGAGTATGAAAGCCGTGGTGGCGGTGAAGATACCGATGTTGCTGTGCGTCTTGAGCTTGTGGGCTGCAAGATGAAATCACTGCGCTATCTCGCCCGCCAGTACCATCTAGGTCACGAAACAGAAGAGAGCAAAGATGTATCCTATTTTCTATTCAAGTCGAAACTAAAAAAAATGGTCTCCTCTACTTCCGCAACACAGATATCAAGCTCCTTTACAACTAACAAGAGTGTCCCTGGCCCGCTGGAAGGCAAAGAGCAAAAACCTCGAAAAAAAATTATTTTGCTCCGTAACAAGCTATCCTATAACCCCGGTTTATATTATGCCAAGGGGCTGCTTGATTTAGGGGTGGATCTTGTGGACATTGCTGTTGATATCAAACAGCCCCAACCATTAAGAGAATTTGCCAAGGCGGATCTATTGCTGGTTGTCGATAGCGGTATGCCGGTGGAGTTTCCCGGTTTGGAGAGCTATAAATACCCCACTGCATATGTGAGCATTGACTCCTGCCACAAACTTGAAGTCCATCAAAAATATTGCGAAAAATACAATTTTGATTATGTAGGGGTAGCTCAAAAACATGTTGTGGAGGCCATGGGTAAAAATGCTTTCTGGTTGCCTCTGGCAGCCGATGAGGATACCCATGTGTTCTGCCCGAAAATGATGGATAAAGAGTCTATCTGGCAGCGTATCCGTTATAAAAACCATATGGATGTCTCCATGTGTGGTGCGCCCTATCCCCATAGGCGGAATTTTAAAAAGCTTTTTGAACAGGCTGGGCTATCGACGAATTTTCATTTTAGAAAAAAATTTGGCACACTTACCACACGGGAGCTAGCAAGAGGAACCATAGGATTTAACGTGGGAGCCGGATATACCGGAGACCACGGTAAAGACCTTAACATGCGGGTTTTTGAGACCATGGCAAACGGTCAGTCCATGCTGATGACCAACACCTATGAGGGGCTTGGCTATGAGGATCTGTTTGAAGATGGTGTTCACTATGTGGGTTTTGTCAAAGATGAAGAGGCGGTAGAAAAGGCGGTATATTTCGCCCGTAATCCTGAAGCGGCCCATGCAATCGCCAGAAATGCCCAAAATTTGATTTTAGCAAAGCACACATACCGCCATCGCTGTGAGACTCTTTTGCAAATTTTAGACAGATAAAAATGGACAGAACCTTGGAAAATTCCACCGAAAAAGATCTTATAGATGCCTACAATAACCATCCTGATCTGAGCAAAATCAAAACTGTACTTGTTATTTTTTTTAAACATATCGGTGATGTCATCCTTTCAACTCCGGTATATTCTGTACTTAAAAACCGCCATCCCCACCTGCAAATTGATGCTCTGGTCAACAAAGAGACCGCCGAGATGTTACAGGGCAACCCCAATATCAACGAGGTTATCAGTTATGATCGCAAGGTGGTCAAGTCGTCACTGGGTAACAAGATAAAAGGTGAGATAGCTCTGTATAGCTCCATACGAAACCGACGATATGATATGGTTATCTCCCTTGATGGCAGCAACAGGGGCAGAACACTGAGCTGGTATTCGGGGGCAAAAATCAATGTTGGCAGTGGGGGCAGAAAAAAAATCTTCTTTGGTAGGGTAGACCCCCACACCCACTGGGTTCGACACACCTCGATCAACCGCCACTATCTGGAAAGACATCTTGATAACCTCAGACGTATTGGCATATACGCCAACAAAGAGGAGCGATACCCCCAGCTATTTGAGAGCCAAGAGGTTAAGACTAAGATATCCAACACCTTGCAAAAAGCTGGTATAGGCAATGGTCCGTATATATTGATCCACCCCACATCACGGTGGATGTTTAAATGTTGGCCGGCACAATTAATGGGGCAGTTGATAGATAAAATCCAAAAGCAGATACAACTACCAATTGTCATAACCGCAGCTCCAGATCCTACGGAAGCTGACTATATTACAAGGATGAAAAGGGAGTTTAGCGCACCAGTTATTGATCTAACAGGACAGCTAACTTTAATGGAGTTGATACCATTGATAAGAGCTGCAAAGCTGTTTATAGGTGTTGACTCTGCCCCCATGCACATGGCGAGTGCCACCAACACTCCAACCATTGTGCTGTTTGGTCCCAGCGATGAGACAGATTGGGGTCCGGTGGGTAAAAAATATCACATCATCTCCGCCTCCCAACACATCTGCCGTCCATGTCAGTTGGACGGTTGTGGTGGTGGCAGAATATGCGAATGTATGAACGATATTACCGTTGATGAGGTGTTTGCAAAGGTAGAAGAGGAACTGAAATAACTGATTTTAATACTATAGAAAATTCAAATTAAAAATAGCCAAAGTCAAAGACAAACCTTGGGAGGCCTTGCAGGCCCCCAAACCCCCACGCTTATAAATGTAAAGACTTAAAAACAAAGACAAAACCTTGGGCTTTGCCCAAACCCACAAGGGAGATAATCCCCCTTGACCCCTAATAATAAAAACAATTATTTTTTGTCCAACTTTGGTTTGAATTTACATTACACAACTTTAGCCAAAGCCTCCCAAAACGGGGCAACATGGTTGCTGTAGTGGTCCCTATCCAAGATATCAAACTTGTGTGTTATCGCCCCAACATTATCATTTACCACCAACTTACAACCGCAAAGAGCCGCTTGGTTGACCACCAAACCGTTTGGCTCAGGCCAGCGGGGTAGGTGGACATAGTGCTCCACCCGGTTTAAAAAGTGGGGCATTTCATCGTAGGGTATGCGGCCTATCTCTTTGCCAAAGCCGTTTTTTTCTGCCAGCTGTTTTGTGTCAGAGCCAAAAAAAACAACATCTTTATCGGCAAGTTGCTCCCAAATATTATAAAACCCCTTGGCTTCGCTCATGCCACCATATGAGGCGTAGGGTATGTCACGTTCTATATTTTTATCGACAAAATTTTTAACATCAATTATCGGCTCAATAATAAAGCTTTTTTCTTTGATGCTAGGGTAGATTTTGTGAAAGATACTGGCGTGGAGTGGAGAGACAAACATATTGAGCTTGGCATTTTCAAACAGTGCCCGGTTTTGGTTTACCGTACAGCGACCATCGTTCCATTTGGTTTCGTTCACCTCATTGGCAAAATATTGCTCTTTTTTAACCACACAATCACTACCGTTACCTATTTTACCGTCACAGGGTAGCGCGTTTAGGTTGCAGATATCCCCATATGCGTTTTGTCCCAACACATAGTTGTTATTTGTCAGCTCCATAAGTTGCTCGTTGCTGAAATGCTTTTTGTGGCCGGGTACGTTAAACACATCAAACAGAATTGATATATCGGGGTTTCTAAACCGTTTTAAAAGGCTGAAAAATGAGTATTTAGATGGTTTTATAAAACAAACACGTATTTTATGCCCCTGTCTGCGCCCCTCTTCAATAAGGTTGCGAGTGACCTGCTCCCCTCCTCCACTGTAGTGGAAAGGGTCAAGATGGGAGATAAAATTGATTTTTAAAGATCTGCTCATAAAAAAAACACCGCTTAAATTGCCCTTCCAGTCAAAAAAATCAACAGGATGGGTCAGGTGAATATCAGAGACCTTACCAGGGTAGTTGAGAGGTAGAACCCCAAAATTATCCCTACAAATTAACACAATTCAGGCAACCGGGAAACCGTCCATTAAAACTTTAACAAGCCAATAGAGTGGACTTTGTTAACCATGGTCTATTATGATCATCATTTAAATGTAGTAGAGATAATAATTTTTTTAATGGTAGCAACATGCGCATAAAGCTGTATTTTCCCCGTTGGAGATTCTCCTATAATCTGGGTGACACGGTTATGCTCTCCTGTCTGTTTAAAGGGATAAAGGAGAGCTACCAACCGGATTGGTTTGAGGTTATTGGTGATGAAACCATGGTGGAGCTATTTTATAACGATCCATATGTGGACCGTTTTCGTGCTGGTAGCTGGCTGGAGAGAAAAACCCTTAAATATTTTGGTGATAGAAGCAAGAGAAAAAACCCGGTTTTTCTTGTGTTGCCGGAGTGGAACCCGAAAGTATTTGAATATCTGGCTATTGGGGATAATCTGCAACGTATGATTGCTCATCCCCGGCAAAATATCCTGTCACTGGTTTATGCTCAGCAGATAAACCCGGAGCTATTTACCTTTGACGATCTGCGCCCCCGTATCCATTTAACAAAAAAAGAGATAACAAAAGCCCAAAGACAGATAGGCGATAACTCCATTGCCATACATGTTGCCGATATTCGCGGTAGGCAAAAACGTGATGATGGGGAGAGGCTACGTTACTCTTTAGCCAGTTGGCAACGCCTTGTTGCCGAGCTAAAAACGGCTGATCCCACACTTAAAATTTATGAGGTTGGCAACAATATTTTTCACGGTTTGGGTGATATCCATATTCCCCCCGGTTCCATCAGAAAGCTGGCAGCTCAGCTAAACGCCATGAAGCTTGTGGTGTTATCAGATGGTGGGGTCCACAACCTTTGCAACGCCATAGATAAAAAGGTGGTGTTATTCCAGGGTTATGAGTGGAATCCCCCGGATATGTTTAAAATGGGTAACGGGCTGTTTAATGAATCCATCCATTTGGAATGTCGTAAAAAGTGCCACATTTTTTCAGATATCCTAAAAATAGAGAAGGCCAGCAACAGCTGCCAAAAAGAGTGCTACGCCTTGGACCCGGTTTTGTTGGCAAAAGAGTGTAACGACTATCTGGCTTCGCTAAATTAGCATTAAATTGTTGCAAACAAAGGAAACTCATATGTTTTTCTGGAAGAAAAAAAAACCTGCCGCAGATATCCCCACAATAAAAAGAGATAAGGCGAAGGTATCCATAATCATCACAGCGTGGGATGAAAAGGTATCTATGTTTAAAAAGGCTATACGAGCCATTGGCAAGGAATCTCTGCCGGAATATGAGATAATAGCCATTATCAACCGTTATGAAGATAACCCGGATAAAACCGCGCAACTTCTAGAGGTGGCAAAAACAGAACCTGATGTTACGAGGTGGTGTGAAATTTCACAAAATGCCGGGGTTGTTCGGGCTTGGAACATTGGTGTGCAACTTAGTGAGGGTGATATCTATCTAATAGTTAACGGTGACTGTGTTGTTAAAAAAGGTTGTCTTGGGGCCATGTTTAAACCCTTCTCCTCTCCTAAGACCGGAATTGTAGGGGTTGGCTCGGTGCGCAACAAAAAAAGAAGCGATGAACCGGGACCTTGTGATGATGTTTACGGTTTTCTGTTTGCCCTACGTCGTGAGGTTTATGAAACCACCGGACCCTTTGATAACGGCTTTTCCCCATTGGCAGACGAAAGAGAGTACTGTCTGCGCGCTGCTAGTAAGGGTTGGATAATAGAGGTTGCCGATGGTGCCAAATATTTTCATGAATACACAATTTCTGAACAGGTTGACCGTGATATCCGCCATTTGGGCAGGCACATAGATAGAAAATGGCTGGACGAACACAACAACAACAGAAAAAAGGAGCTGCCATGGATGCCGGAATGCAAATCTTAAAGTATGATGATCTGCAACAGGGTGGTTTTGCTGGTCTTTTGGAGCGACGTTTTGTTACCGATATAAGGCTGTTTGGTAGCAGTAAAGAGCATAACACAGCTGATGGTATCGGTAATTTTGTCTATCTGGCTGATGCCAATTTTAATCCCAAAGGCGAAACCGGGCTTCACCCCCACCATGAGATAGATGTTATCTCGGTGATGGTTGAGGGTCGAGTTGATCATGCTGGTTCACTGGAACATGGTCAGCAATTAACTGCAGGTATGGTGCAGGTGCAAAGGGCAGGTGGTGAGGGTTTTACCCATAACGAAATAAATCCAGACGATAAACCCAACCATATGATCCAGATCTGGATTATGCCCGATGAAATTGGAGAACCTGCTGACTATCAGGTCCATACACCAAAAATCGGTGAGCGGTTACAGGTTTATGGGGGAGATAAAAACTCAACCAAGCTACTCTACAGTAAAACAGCGGTAGATGTGGCAATTGTCAAAGCCGAGCAGACCATCACCCATGATGGTGATGTCATTGTCTATATCTGCAAAGGGGGTGGCGTGATAAACGGCGAGACCCAAACCGCTAAAACCCTGGTTCGCACCAACAAATTTTCATTTACCGCCCAAAGTCAGTCGCAACTGATATTGATCTATACATTGTCCTAGATTCGGCAGTTGTGCCGTTTAGCTTTTACTCTTTGTGTTTATTTATATAGGCCAATGCCTCTAAATGTCCTGGTATTCGTAGCAGTACACGGGTGTAGGAGCTTATTGCCATTGTTTTGTTATCCTGCCAGGCATAACCCCTGGCTAAATATACCAAGGCCGTGGTGTCGTTGGGGTAACGTTTGCTTAAAGCCTTGGCATGTTTTGTCATGTGCTTCCACTTACCCTGAATCTCATCTATAACCAGCAGACGTTTATGAGCGGCATAGTTCCAGGGGGATGTTTTTAACAGTTTGTTTAAATGGCTGCGCACCTCTCTATAGCGTTTTTGCGCCATTAGAGGCAGGGTTAAACCAAGTTTGGCATCAATTGATTTGGGGTTGATACTCAAAGCCTTTTCATAGCCATTTATGGCATCGTTATAGTTGCCTTGCAGATATTCCAGCCATGCTACTCGCATATTTGCCAGCTCAATATCATCTTTTATTTTTAGATACGGCTTTATTGCTTTTATGGCCTTTTCATATTTTTTTTCCGCCTCAAGTTGATAAGATTGACCCCAAGGAGTGAGAGGTTTTTTTGCTTTTTCTTCAACAGCAGTTTTATCTTCTTCATCTGCTGCTCTGGCCCTATCAGCCCCCAGGGCAATAACCAACAGTAGGCTTAAGGCAATAATTGTTATATTACGTAATATATTCATAAAATTACCACTCCTTGGAAAGAGAGAGAGCAGCAGCGCTGCTGTTATACTTTTCACTAATTGTCAGGTTTTCATATAGATTATAGCTAGCATGTAACAGAATAGAGATTGAGTTATCTATTTTCCAAGATAGATCAGCAGCTACAGAACCTTTTTGTACATCTGCCAGGTTGTAAACAGATAGATTGTCAACATCTACGGCATATAACCTTTCACCTAACATTCCTCCTATACTTGCGTTATGAAGTTGCAAAGCGTTATCAGGTGCAAACCAGTGGGTAAATTTGAGCAGTCCGGCAGCAGTACTGCTTTTACCTTGAGAGCGGGTTGCATTGGATGAACTGATAAAATAGCCTCTGAGCTGTATCCAATTAGAGTCTTTGCTAAAACCCAAGCCAATGGCTGGGGAGATCTGTGTGACATCAAGATCATTTTGATAGGCTGAATAGGCGTAGCCCACATCAAAATAGAAAGATTTTTTATAGTTGAGATAGGAGATTAAAGGAGCCACCACCTTTACACCATCGGTATCACCTGAACTATCGTTGTTACTGATATAGTGACCGTTCAAACGAACGTCAAAAGTGCCATTCATACCATCTGTATTAAATGATTTGTGACCACCGAGAAAAAATTCGTTCTGTGAGGTTGAATCAGCATCACCCTTAAATTTAATGTTGGAGTTGGTATAGCCAAAGGTAATACCATGCTGTTCTAGATATTCACCAGTTACAATAAAACCAGCAGAATAAAACTGATCCCGTAGGGAAGAGCCACTATAAGTACCTGTTACACCAGTAACTGAGCTGGACATATACCAGTTGCTCTGTTCATCATCCTGCCAACTGGTATGTTCATCTGCGTTGGCCTGTAGGGGTAGGGCAAATAACATACCTGCAGTCAATATTGCCTTTAGTAAAACCCTGCTATTTTTCGTTGTTAGTCGGTTGTTTTCTTTCAATTTTTTAATCTCCTAATTCAAAGCTGGACAAACTTTTTTTTTAATTTCACTCTCTTGTATAACCTACCCAACGATATAACCCCTACTTTTTCACAATATTCAATGGATATCTTATAAGCTGGGATTCTTTAGCAAAACATATAAAATTTACTACTGTCACCTGTTTATAACAAATTGATTTACCTGATATTTATTTGCTGGTCAAATAAACCAGCGATAAGCAAATTGAATTACAATTAACAGGCCAACATTTGTATTCAGGTTTTTTTTATTAAAATACAGATATATACACAGTAATAACAGCAAGAAACAACAATATATATAGGGTAAACCAAATAGTACAACAAGGATAGATATAACAACATGCAAACCTTAAATATAGTTCAATAACTTATATAGTTAGCATGCTCTTGTTACATGACATCCCTGGTGTAACACTGTTCGTTTTGGTTTACCCCATAAAATATGCGGATAATAGAGTACCGTCACACAGGGATGGGTACACCATATTGAACATGGTTACATGAGCAAAAAATTTTTTCAAACAAAAATATTTAGCTGCTTTTACTATAAGTTGCGTATTATTGCTCAATACTAGCAACCACTAAATGTGCATTATGTTCTACCCCCTAATTTACAGTATCAATTTGCAGCAAAACAACTTACATGCCTGTTTTTACACATGCTTTATATATAAAAACAGTATTGGCGTAGTTTTTGTAGATGTATTTTCAACATTGGATACACTTTAATTGTGATTTTAATTTTACAAGAACTTGTAAAAAATTGTAATAAAACCCAACAATAACTGTAAAAATGGTGTATCTTTTAAGCCAGCAGATTTAATTTATATTGTTCAAACTAATGGAACCCAAAAAAATGCAAAAAATTAAAGATTTAGCCATGAACGATACCGGGTTTGCCTTTGATCCCACCACCGGGGCCAGCTTTACCTTAAATGAGGTTGCCATGGAGATAATCAACTCTTTGAAGGAGCAAGACGATCTCCAGCTGATATCCCTAAAACTTACTGAAAAATTTGAGGTGGATTTTGAACAGGCCTACCAAGATGTGCAGGAATTTGCCGAACAGCTAAAAACCTATAAGTTGATCTCCTAAATGACCATCCATGTAGCCATTAGTGGCATAAACGCAAGTGATAACCCTGGCCCTGGTGTACCAGTTGCCAGATCATTGCTGGACAGTAAAGCGGATATTAAAACAATCGGCTTGAGCTATGATCTTCACGATGCTGGCAACTATCTTTCAAGTATGTTTGATGCCAGCTTTATTCTGCCCTATCCCAGTGGGGGCTGGGATGGAATAATAGCTAAACTCAGGCATATCAAACAGACCATCGGCTTGGATGTTATAATTCCCTGCCTGGATGCAGAGCTGCCTCTCTATATAAAATACCAGGAGGCTCTGGCAAAAGAGGATATTTACACCTTTTTACCCACTGCCGGGCAGTTTAAAGATCGCACCAAGGAGAATCTCGCCCAGCTGGCGGAAAATCTCGACCTCCACCACCCCAAAACCCAAGGGGTGATAAACATAGAGCAGCTGCAACAAGCCTTGGATGAAATAAAACTACCTGTCTATGTAAAAGGCAACTATTACGAAGCCTATCCTGCTTACACCAAATATGAGGCAATTGGTCATTTTACCAAAATAGCCAACAAATGGGGCTATCCGGTGTTGGTACAAGAGGTGGTCAGCGGAGAAGAGTTGAACGTGGTGGGTATGGGAGACGGCAAGGGCAACACCGTTGGTTTGGTTGCTATTAAAAAACTGACCACCACCTCCCTGGGTAAAATCTGGAACGGTGTCACCATCCAAAACCCGGCACTGTTGGCAGCAGCAAAACAGTTTGTCAAATTGAGTAACTGGCGAGGACCTTTTGAGCTGGAGTGTATTGTTGAGGATGAACGGGTGACACTAATTGAGATCAACCCCCGTTTTCCCGCCTGGGTCTATTTTGCCACCGGCATCGGTATCAACCTGCCGGAACAACTTATTGAGCTAGCCATGGGCAGACCCTACACCCAGGCTCCAGATTTTGCTGCTGGCAAACTATTTATCCGTCACACCTCAGAACAGATATGTGATATTACCGATCTTAGCCAATTGGCCTGTTCAGGAGAACGCCATGGAAGTTGAAAAAGCAAAAAAAACCTATCAAAAGCCCACAATTGTCAGACTACAAGGCCAGCTGTTTGATAAACATGGCAGTAGTGGCAACTTCCCTTTAAGGGAGAAGATAGATGGGGTCTCGGTTACAGAGCTGGTGCAAAAATATGGCTCTCCGCTCTTTATCTTCTCGGAGGCCACGATTCGTAAAACCTACAAACAGACAAAAGAGGCCTTTACCTCCCGTTATCCAGATGTGCAGTTTGCCTGGAGCTATAAAACCAACTATCTAAAGGCCATATGTGCCATTTATCATCAAGAGGGGGCCATTGCCGAGGTGGTGAGCCACTTTGAATATCAAAAAGCCCGTGCTCTTGGCATTGCAGGGGAGCAGATAATATTCAACGGCCCCTATAAAGGCATGGAGGCTCTACGGCAGGCAGCAGCAGAAAAAGCCATGATCCACCTGGATAACTTTGATGAAATTGCTGATTTAGAAAAGGTGGCAGATGAGCTGGGCCACACTGTATGTGTGGCTTTGCGCTTGAACATGGACACTGGCATTCAACCCCATTGGAGCAGATTTGGCTTCAACCTTGATAACGGCTCCGCTTTGGCAGCGGTTAAAAGAATCAACTCCAACAACAAACTAAAAATAGTGGGTCTACACTCACACATCGGCACATTCATGCTGGACCCCAACGCCTATAACATCCAGACCCAAAAAATGTCTCGCTTTTTGGTGGAGATAGAAGAGAACTTTGGCTGCAACATTGAATATATTGATATCGGTGGTGGTTTCCCTTCCAAAAACCGCCTAAAAGGGATTTATCAACCACCAGAGGTGGTTATTCCGGCGATTGATGATTTTGCCGAGGCTATTGTTTCTGGTCTATTGCAAAATCTGGGGCCAGATCGTCGCCCCAAACTTTACATAGAGAGCGGTCGCCACCTAATTGATGAATCCGGCTATCTCATCACCTCGGTGGTGGGACAAAAAAGTATGCCGGACGGCTGCCGATCATATGTGGTGGATGCCGGGGTCAACCTGCTATTTACCCACACATGGTATGATCTGGTGGTGGAGAGTGGCATCCCAACAAAAGGTTTGCCAGAGCCAGCCATTCTCAACGGCCCTCTATGTATGAATATCGATATAATCAGGGATAGCATCATGCTGCCTCGGCTCCAAAAAGGCACACCTTTGGTGATCTCCCCGGTTGGTGCGTATAATGTTACCCAATGGATGCAGTTTATCCAATACCGTCCAGCGATACTGTTAGCAGGAGAAAATGGTACGGTGGATATAATTCGCGAAGCCGAAGATCTCACAGATATTGAAAGACGAGAAAAACTACCAGATCGTTTGGCTTTATGATTTTGCAGTCACCCATAATAAGACAGATTTGGAACCATATACATCCGCTGTTTTCTGCCTACTCCAACATTCTGTTCATGCAGAGTGCTGGGGTTGGGGTGGTGCTTTTTGTTTTGGGATTTATCCACCCCAATGTAGCATTGTCGGGACTTATTGCTGTTTTAACGGTGCTGGTCTTTGCCCGTCTTATTGAGATGAGCCCCAACTATCTTGAGCAGGGTTATTATCTCTACAACCCCCTGCTTGTGGGTATGTCCATCGGTTTTCTCTTTCAGCTTGGTCCTATTACCGGGTTTTTCATAATTACCGCAGCCATGCTTACCCTGCTGGTTACAATCGCCATGCAAACCCTGTTTGCTCCCGGTAATGTTCCCATACTCTCCCTACCCTTTGCCATTATCAGCTCTCTGGTCTATCTGGCTGCATATCAATATGGCAACCTTTTTATCTATGAGCTACCCCATTATAATTTTTCGGTTCAACCTTTGGAGATGCTGCTACCCCTTTGGATGGCAGGATTTTTCAAAGCTTTGGGAACCATTCTTTTTATGCCCAATGTGGTGGCAGGTGGGGTAATTTTTTTGCTGTTGTTGCTCAACTCCCGAATTATGGGGCTGTTGGCGATTACCGGCTATGGCTGGGGGGTTTTTGTCCATGCCATGTTGCGTGGCTCTCTGCATCAAGCTTTAAACGACCCCTACGCCTTTAATACCATATTGGTATCAATAGCAGTTGGTGGAGTTTTTTTCATACCATCCATACGCTCTTACATCTTGAGTCTGATTGCGGTATCCATCACTATTTTAACCATCCATGCTGCCGAGGTATTTTTAACGGTATTTAAAATACCAATTTTTACCCTGCCATTTAACATGACTGTTATCTGTTTTCTGTTTAGCTTAAGACAGATCGGTTATAGCCGCTGTGCAAAAATAATCAAAAGCAGCCCGGAAGAGACCCTGGGTCACTATCTCTCCACCCGTCACCGTTTTCAAACGGAGCAGATCAGCATAAACCCACCATTTGTGGGCAAATGGTATGTCTATCAAGGGGTGGATGATGTCTGGACCCATAAAGGGGTTTGGCGACATGCCCTGGATTTTATCGTCCACGACAAAGAGGGCAACTCCTATAAAAACCGTGGCACAAACTTAGAGGACTATTACGCCTATGGGCGTCCTGTTGTCGCCCCCACCAGCGGTTATGTGGTGGAGGCAATCGACCATATTCACGACAATCCCATAGATCAGCCCAACTCAGTTGATAACTGGGGCAACACTGTGATAATTCAGCAGGATTTTACAGGTATATACATATCCCTAAGCCATTTTGCCAAAAACTCCTTAAAGTGTAAAAAGGGTGATTATGTTGAACTGGGTCAAGTGTTGGGGCTGTGTGGCAATAGCGGTTATTCCGCCCAACCCCACATACATCTACAAGCCCAGATAAGCCCGGTATTGGGTGCTGCTACCGCACCGTTTATCTTCACCACCTATCAGTACAAATCACAGATGCTGTTTTATCAAATACCCAAAAAGGACCAAGCAATAAGCGGCTTTTTTATCGACAAACTGCTGGACCGTTTTTTCTCCTTCACCCTGGATGAAAGCCTGGTTTTTGAGTGTACCGCTGGAAGAAAAAAAGGAAAAAAAACCACCTGGACCGTCTCCATGGAGCCGTTGAGCGGACAGTTTTATCTGGTAGATGAAGAGGGCAACACCCTGCTTTTTGCCAAAGCGGTGGGCTTTTTTTATTGTTATGATTATCGGGGAAAAGATGATACTCTTTTGCGCTTACTGTTTTTGGCTCTGCCCCGTCTGCCATTGCTGCAACAAGATGGTCTTGGCTGGCGGGACTCTATCCCCATCAACGTGCTCCATAGTGGCGCAAATAGAGCTTTAAAGCAGTTTTTGGCCTCCTTTCATCCGGCAGGGTATATCCATGTAGGTCGTTGGGGATGGCAGGGTAAAAACAGGATTGAGGGTTATATCGAAACTGGCAAAAAACCCATAAAAACAGCTCTTATTTTGGATGAGCAAGAGGGTCTAAAAAGCTTGACGGTAAACTCTATCACACTGCAAAGGCTTAAAGAATGAGTTCAACAAATGGTTCTATTGGTAACGTTGCAAAAATATTGCTATTGCTCTTACCACTATTTGCCTTTGTTCCAAACAGCCATGCAGAAAAATTAATAGCTGACTCCTACCACGAATCGTTCACCCAGGAAAAAATTGAAGATTATAACGCAGCCATACAGGCACTGATGCCGGTATATGAATTATACCCTCGTCAATACACGGTTAATTTACGCCTTGGCTGGCTCAATTATCTGGCAGGACGCTACAGAAAATCATTGCAGTTCTACCGAAGTGCCGCAAGTGCCGTACCCGGCTCCATTGATCCTAAACTTGGTGAGGCGATTGTCGGCCTTGCCCAACAAAACTATGGTGAAGTCAAGCTCATCTGCTACAGTATTATCAAGATAGATTATTATAACTATCTGGCAAATCGCTATTTGGCAAAAGCCCTGGTGGGTGAAGAAAATTTTGTCCAGGCAGCAGCCATAAGCCAAAAAATGTTGGCCCTTTATCCCTCTGATATCAGCTTTTTGGAACAGCTAGCCATTATCCGTTTGAAACAGGGTGATACAGCTACAGCGCGCTTGCTCTATAAAGATCTCTGGATATTAGACCCAAACAATATCAACGCTTTTAGATTTTCCAAAAATCACCCTGATACAGAGTAGTCTTTACTATCAATAACATTCCCAGGCAAAAAAGCCTGGGCCAAGAAAAACATATCGCGACATTTGGTCTGGTTATTGCTTTGTCTACAGCAACTTTTATCAGACTAAGCACCCCTTTTTCTGATAAGTAAAATTGTTCAGGTAAATTACAACCCAAAGGGAAAACTCATGAAGAAGTTTGCAATCTGTTGCTCAATTGTTCTAGCACCGACGGCAGTTATGGCTCAGGGGCACGATTTTTATTCCAAATCGACATCTTTAAAATTTGCTAGTCATATTCAGGTGATGCAGGACTCTTCAACCATATATGGTGGTCATGAAACCACTTCTACACCTAAGTGGAGATACCCTAAATCCAAATATCTATCCCATACCGACCCCGAAATTGACAGAAGTGTCTACTATATGGCTGCCAGTGATTCCCAACCGGTATATAGAAACCTGACTTCAACCAAGTTGTCATCGACAACTAGCGCCAAAATACCAGCAAAATATAAAGTGACCGTTATGCCATATGCCGGATATCTAACCTATGGCAGTTATGCGGCACATAACTCTGGCTACACAACAGGAGCCTACGTCTCCATACCGTCAGAAACCAACCTTGTGGAGTTGGGAGCGTCATACTCCAACATAGGCTTTCGTACTGATGGCACAAACGATCTTAAACAGACAGATCTAGCATTTGCCTACACCCACTATTTATCACCAAATACCAATGTTCGTGGTGGTATGCACTATATCAATACAACCGACGACTCCACCAACAACGGCAACATATTTTTTGCCGGTGCCAAGGCGTATGATGGTAGCAAATGGCACTATGGGGCCGATGCCTACTACTCCATGTATTCAAACAGCGATCAGCATGTAGGGCAGCTCAGTTTTGAGTCCGGTTATAGTGCGGGGAACTTCTATAAAGAGGGGTCATATTATTTCACGGTGACTGGTAACTATATCCACCCGTTTGATGCATCTATAACCACACTTAGCAATCACTATCTTTCAGCAGGTATTGATGTCGCCTACTCCATCCCCTACTGGAAAACAGAAGTTGGTGGTTGGGCCGGTCGTCAGGTAATGGCGGTACAAAATGATGGCATGGTAGTGTTGAATGTACCCAACGAATATAATGCAGGTGCCCACGCCAGTGTGCAGAAATATTTTAACGATTACCTTTTTGCCAAACTTAGCTACAAACTGGATTGGTTCAAAGATGTCACAACCGCAAAGCATAGCAAAAAGCAGCTAGGCCTGTTATCGGTGGGCGGCAGCTACTAATAACAAAAAATTTTCAAACTTCAAACGGCAGTTGAGAGTTCAGGCTTTCAACTGCCGTTTCTATTTTGGCCTCCATCATATAAACTATAAATTCTTGAATATATTCCCACATTACCAAGCTCACATTTATGGGTAATACCATGATATCTTTAAGATTATTCCATTGTGTATGGTTTATATTTGTGACAAATATTTTTTTAAACTTATAAACGGTTTTGTAACATGTCAGACAACTCATCTATTTTCTCTTTTCCCACCACCTCCTCCCACAGATCTTTGGCAACTGCATGGCTGGCTTTGGCTCTCAGTTCGTTAATTGGTGCTGGGCTGGTGGTACTTTTGATTATTATTGCCAGAACCCCGGTAGTTCACGATCTTATACCCTGGGCAGGTTCATTCAAGACGGCTCTGGTTATCCATGTGGATCTTTCGGTTTTGGTCTGGTTTCTCTCTTTTGCTGGCCTTTTTGCTGTTATCGCCATGCCAAAAAGTGCGGTAAATGCCGGTAAGGTGTCCCTTTGGGTCGCTGTTTTAGGTGCGCTACTTATTACCTTCTCACCTTTTTTGGGAGAGGATGCTCCTTTTTTAAATAACTATGTTCCGGTGCTTGCCAATGGTGCTTTTTTTAGTGGCTTGACTCTTTTTGTTGCTGGCTTTTGCGCTATTGCCATACTTCTGTGTTTAAAACACCAAACCCAGCAACAAAGTGAAAAACTTGTGGTTAGATTTGGGGTAACATCGGGTATTGTCATTGCCCTTCTTAGTGTCGTCTCTTTTATCTATACCTATCTGGCGATACCGGATCAGATGGACCGTAACAGTGAAATTTATTTTGAAACCCTGTTCTGGGGACCGGGGCATATACTGCAGTTTACCCATACCCAGCTAATGATGGTTGCCTGGGTTTGGCTGGCAACTGTAATAACCAAAAAACCTGTTGCCAAACCCGGAACTCTTCTATTGATGTTTATCATAGGTGCATTTCCTGCGTTTTTAGGTCCGGTAATTCATGGTATTTATCCGGTGGACTCATTAGAGCACCGTCTGGCTTTTACCGACTTGATGTATTATGGCGGTGGTATCGCTCCCCTTTTGGCTGGAGTTCTGGTTTTTCGTGCTATATATAGCAATCAACAGGTTGCCGAGGAGAACCGCTCCTTACGTATGGCCCTGCTCTATTCGTTGGTGCTTTTTGGGGTTGGTGGCTGGATAGGTTTTATGATCAACGCAGTAAATGTAACCATACCTGCCCACTATCACGGTTCCATAGTCTCCATTACTCTGGCCTATATGGGAGTTACCTACCATGTTCTGCCCGGTTTGGGTTATAGACGACCATCTATAAAATGGGCAAATCGCCAGTTGATACTCTATAGCACCGGATCATTGCTACACATATTCGGTCTGGCTTGGTCTGGTGGTCATGGTGTACAACGAAAAACTGCTGGTGCTGCCCAGGGGTTGGAGAGTATGGCGGATAAAATTCCCATGTGGATTATGGGGCTGGGGGGATTTTTGGCGGTTGTGGGAGGAGTGCTATTTTTGGTACTAGCCTTTCGCGCCCTCTCTAGTCCAGTAGAAAAAACAGAATAGTTTTAACTATTATGGGTGCAGGGAGATTATCTCCCTGCTGGGTTTGGGCAAAGCCCAAGGTTTTGCCTTTATTTTTAAGCCTTTGCATTCAAAAGCGTGGGGGTTTGGGGGCCTGCAAGGCCGCCCAAGGTTCTGACTTTGACTGTATATTGTTGATTTAAAATTGCTATAGTTTATAAAAAATGATTTCGATAAAAGAGCTAAATTATTTCTACCCGGTTAAAAAAGCAGACAAGCGTCAGGCGTTAAACAACCTTAACCTTAAGGTAGCCCCCAACACCTTTTTTGCCCTGACCGGACCCAACGGTAGCGGAAAGTCCACCCTGTTTAGTATTTTGTCAGGGCTATCACTGCCCAAAGATGGTCAAATTACCATTGATGGGCTTGATATTGTCAGACATCAAGCCAAAATTCGCCATATGATGGGAGTGGTTTTTCAAAGTCCTGCACTGGATAAACATCTAACCCTGGCAGAAAATTTTCAGATACATGGTGATCTCTACGGTATGGAGCCGTCTTTATTGCAAAAACGGCTGGATGAAGATCTTTCATGGACCGGATTAAAGGACCGTTTAGGGGAGATGGTGGGCACACTATCGGGTGGTATGGCTCGTCGGGTGGAGTTGGTAAAGGCACTGCTGCACAGGCCAAAAATTTTGTTGATGGACGAACCCACCAACGGTCTTGACCCCGGTTCCAGACGTGATTTTTTGGATATGGTGGATAACCTACGCCGTGAACGGGATATGACCATTTTGATGACCAGCCATATTTTTGCCGAGGCAGAGCGGGCCGATGAGGTGGGTATTCTACATAAAGGCTCGCTCTTGGCTTCGGGATCACCCAAAGAGTTAACAAAACGGCTGGGTCATGAGATGGTGGTAATCCAGACAAGCAAACGCAAACATGCTGAGTTTCTAAAAACCAAGCTCAGTAAAAAAACTGGGATCAAGGTGTGGCAACGGGATAGTGAGTTGCGGGTGGAAAAAGTCGATAAAAAAACACTTGATGATCTTTTATCACACTACAGAGATAGGTTTAACGAGATAGCCATAAAACGTCCCACCTTGGAAGACCTCTTTATCCACATCACCCAAGAAAAGGAGGAGTCGTAATGGTAAACGGTGTTATATCCATGGCTAAACGTGAGCTTGTGCGTTTTTTCCGTCAAGGTCACAGGGTGGTGGGCAGCATAGCCCAACCAATTATTTTTTGGCTCTTTCTCGGTAGTGGTTTTGGAGCATCTTTTCAGGCTCCCGGCTTGGAAGGTGTCTCATATACTGAATATTTTTTCCCCGGTATTCTTTTAATGGTGGTGCTTTTCTCCGGTATTTTTTCCACCATAACTGTAATTGAAGACCGCAACCAAGGGCTTTTACAGGGGATACTGGTAGCACCAGTACCTAGAATTGCCATTGTTTTTGGTAAAGTTATCGGGGCTATGGTTATCGGGCTTTTACAGGCGTTTTTGCTTTTACTGACCATACCATTTTTGGCAATAGAGCCAGGGTTTGCTGGTATATTAATGGTAATACTCGGCCTGATAATAGCCGCATTGGGCTTTACCGCTTTGGGTTTTTTAATCGCTTGGAATATGGAGAGCACATCCGGTTTTCATGCTATTATGTCGGTTTTTCTGCTACCGCTATGGATGTTATCCGGTGCTATGTTTCCCATGACCCAAGCCCCAGTGTGGCTTGAGTGGCTCATGTTTTTAAATCCGGTTAGTCATGCCCTGCTGTTGATTCGTATGCCCCTGTACCAACCCATATCAGAGCTATTGACCAGCAGCCAATATATCATTGCTTTTATCGTGGCAATAATCTGGGCTGTGGGGTGTCTTATGTTGGCACTTTCACGGGTAAATCGCCAACAATGTTCGGCCTAGCCCAGCAGCTTTACAATCTGGCTCAAAGGTTTTGAAGGCCAAATATGAAATGCCATTATATAGACCATAAAACCGGAAGCTGAGACAAACAGCCATAAAGGCAGGGTTTTTTTAGCCAGTGCCTTGTGGGCGATAAAGTTGGTTTTCATCGCTCGAAACAGTGTTTTGGGAACCATAACCAGAATAAAAACCGCCCCTATCACATGGGCAATCAACAGACCAAAATAGAACCATCTAATCTTTCCCTCACCAGCAAAAGCGACATTGCCAACCTCAAGATGGTAGAGGGTATAAACAATCAAAAAAAGAACCGCCACACCAACCGCACCCAACATAAAGCGTTTGTGTTTTATAACATCCTCTCTTTTTATAGCCATAGCACCCAATATCAACAAAACAACTGTCGATATGTTAAAAAAGGCCAGAAGATGGGGAAAAATTGGTACCAGATCTTTCATTTGCTTCCTCGTTTTTTTTTATAAATTTTACACTGGTTTATAATGAGTCTGCACAAAACCGGATGGATAGTCTTGGGTTTTAATATGTTTAAGTTTAATATCACCAGCCAATGGACCAAACAACGGTATTCCATCACCTATTAAAACCGGAACCCTGGTTAGAATAATCTTATTAATAAGAACGTGGTATAAAAATCCCTGTATGGTCTTGCCGCCATCAACATATATATGGCTATCTCCTTGGGAGCTTAGCTTTTTTACCAGCTCAGGTGGTGAGCAGTTCAACCACTGAACATACTCCTTTAAATGTTGCGGTGTAGCATCTTTTTTGCTGCTCAACACAACCACTTTTTTATCCTTATAGGGCCACTCACCAAAGGTTAAAACTTTTTCAAAGGAGTGTCTGCCCATAACAAGGGTATCGATGGTGGCAAAAAACTCTTTGTAGCCATAATCCTCACCATCTTCAGGTCCACTACCATCTGACCCAGGCAGCCAGTCTAAATCACCATTTTTTCTGGCAATAAAACCGTCTGCTGAAACCGCTATAAATACATATGCTTGCAATTTATCACATCCCTTTACCAGCAAAATTTATCCCGGCAGCGGTTGCGATATCAATGGTAAGTCCGCTCAGATCATCCTTTGATAACTCTCCCACACTGCTTTTACCACAGATACGGATAAAATCAGCCAGCTCCGCCCCATAAACATGGAACAGATTGTCCAACATCGCTGCCGATTTATCCACATCAAAACGTTTACGCAACTCCCCATCTTGGGTGGCGATACCAACGGGACATGTGCCTTTGTGGCAGACCCGATACTGTTGGCAACCAATGCCAATCATAGAAGTGGTTGCCAGCCCCACACCATCGGCACCCAGTGCCAGACATTTTGCAATATCAGCAGAAGTACGCACACCTCCTGTTACAAGAAGGGAGATAGCATCCCTAACACCTTTTTTTTGCAAAACCTTTGTCGCCCGTGAAAGAGCATGGGGCAGAGGAATGCAGACATTATCTTTAATATGATCCGGGGCAGCACCAGTGCCACCACCACGGCTATCTATGGTGATAAAATCCACCTCGCCAGCAATGGCAACCTCAATATCCTCTTCAATTCTACCTGCAACAATTTTTACCCCAATTGGTGCACCATCGCTGACCTCACGCAGCCAAGCAACTTTCTTTTTTAAATCCTGGGGGCTTAAGATATCGGGATGATGGGCAGGTGATATTATATCCTCCCCCGCCTTTACACCGCGAGCCTCTGCAATTTCCGGGGTAACTTTTGCTGCTAGCAGATGGCCCCCAAGCCCGGCTTTGGCGGCTTGTCCCACTTTAATCTGAATAGCGTGGGATTTTTTTAAATTCTCCTGGCTGGCTCCAAAGCGACCAGTGGAATATTCAAACACATAGGCTTTTGCCGCCTCATACTCCGGGGCCAACAGCCCCCCTTCCCCACCAAAAATGGCGGTTCCAGCAGCAGCAGAACCTTTAGCCAAAGCAATTTTGGCCTCCTTTGAAAGTGAGCCAAAGCTCATGTCCGATACATAAAATGGCAGCTTTAGTTCCAGGGGTCTTTTAGCTTTGGGACCTATGGTTATTGCCAGATCAGGGTTTAAATCTCGATAATCAATGGGGGAACGGGCCAGTTGAGCCGGAAGAAATACAATATCCTCCAAGGGATTTTGCCATTTACCAGTACGCATGGGAGAGAGACTCTCACGACCTGTGATAGCCTTGTTTAATATCGCCGACAAATCCCCTTCACGCTCATCGGATTTGCGTTGCCATTTTTCCAGATAAAAGCTGGCAGGTTTTACCTTTTTTACAATATGGGTAAACTCATCCTTACCTGCTCCACAATCGGGACATACCCAATCATCAGGTATATCTTTCCAGAGGGTTCCAGGCTCGATACCACCATCAGGATCACCGAGATTTTCATCATATACCCAGGAGCAGACATCGCACTCATACTGTTGTGGATCGGCCATTATCATCACCCATCATAAGAGCTGTAAAAAATATGTAGGCAGGTCAAAGACCTGCCCGTTTTTTAACCTAGAAACGGCAGTTGTCGGCACGCACCGCCAATCGCCGTTTCTAGGTTTAATTATATTTTGCTAAAATCTTCCTTTCCGGCATCACACTCCGGACAGACCCAATCATCGGGAAGATCATCCCAGGCAGTTCCCGGTGGGATACCACCTTCTGGATCACCAAGATTCTCATTGTAAACCCAAT
>JADFZS010000037.1 GCA_015232405.1 Magnetococcales bacterium
GACCTTTAAGAGAATCTCTTAACCTTGGTAGAGGTGCTTTTGCCAAGGCTATTAATATAAATATGCAAACCATAAAAAACATAGAATCGGGTTTACAAAGACCAACAGAAGATGTTTTGTCCAACATTGCTGAACAATGGCCTCAATTTGCTTATTGGCTTTTAACTGGAATGATTGATGAAAAAAATGGACACATTAACCCTGAAATTGAGCGAATACGCAGGGACTCAGAAAAGGGATTAGAGGCTACAGGTTAGCAGGGGAGGTTTCCCGATGTTGGTTTAAGTAAGGGAAATCAGGGATTTTTTTATCTTTTACATCAACTTATGTTTGTGTGTGAGGTATTTTAAATGCTTTATGATAAGTTTTTATCTTTATTGTTCATACTTCTTTCTAAATTTTTGAAATTTGTTTTTTCAAACGTTGTTAAAATTTTTACTGGTAACAAGCCTTCTAGAAATAATCAACAATCAAAACCTGATGAACCTATATTTATAAACGGCCCACTATACACAAAAGCTCAACCTCTATTTTCAAATGCTGAAACCCAGTTTTTTCATGTTTTGAATGAAGCCTTTGGTGAAAAATACTTAATTTTGGGTAAAATTCGTGTTGCAGATATAATTGTACCAGAAGGAAAAAGAAGTGATGATGGCTGGCAAACAGCTTTTAATAGAGTTTCTCAAAAGCATGTTGATTATGTATTATGCGACCAAGAAGACTTGGATGTAAAAGCAGTTATAGAACTAAATGACAAGTCTCACAACAGATCCAAAACAAAAAAAAGGGATCTTTTCCTAGAAGAATCTTTTCACGAAGCAAACATCCCTTTTATCCAAGTACCAGCAGCAAGATATTACGACTCAAAACAAATAAGGGATTTTATCATATCTAATGCAACATTTGTTTAATTATGATAACAAATCCGGTACAGTTCTCAGGATTTTTATTCATTTTTTTTGATTTCTAATTATTACTTTGTATTTTTGTTGCATCAATTTATACTCTGTTTTCAATTTGTTATGAGTTTTGATGCAGTTTTGTGATTCTTTATGGTTTATTATATCACTGAACTGTTAATCACCTTGTCCTTGGTTCGAGTCCGAGTCGGGGAGCCATTAAAAAATTAAAAAGACCTAGAGTTGATTCTCTAGGTCTTTTTTTGTCTTAAATTCTAACACATCTTTCATTGGTCGCATGTTTGCCATCTATTTTTTTTCAATGGTTGGTTATCAGAGAAACGGGGACAGAGAGAATCGGGGACAGTATATCACACTTATGGAAAGGAACTATCAATGAGAAGAATGAAAAAATGTTGAATATGGGCTTATTGTCTCATGCCTAATCATGTTCACTTAATTGCAACTCCATCCGATGAAACAGGCTTACGCTTAGGGATTGGAGAAGCACGCCGGAGATATGTTCGCCATGTCATTTTTTCGCGACAATGGTGAGGTTATCTCTGGTAAGAATAATTTGCTTAATTTCCGATGGATAAAAAAAATATATTGGCAGCGACCAGTTAAAATAGTAGTTTAATATACTGTCCCTGAAATACAGGTGATGGTGTGGTAATGTGATATGAATGAGAATAATTCTAAAAATGGTAGCATTCCTAAAGACAATGATGAAGTTCGAGCAGGAAAGTTAAATAAACTGTCTCTGGAACTCCCAATGTATTTTATCAAGCTGAGGAAATAAAATGTTTTTGGCTTTTTTGGGATATATATGGAAGTTTGAGGGTAAGAGAGTCGTTCCTTCTTCTGATTTTAATGCCAAGAAAGTAAAAGTGGTATCTTCAGGATACAGTAGGTTGCTGTTGTATTTTTTTGAGCTTTTAATCACTGTAATCTTTGGGTTTTTCTTTGGATTCAACCTATTCAATAGCAACTTTTGGCATGTTGTTTTGTGGATTGTATTTCTTTACGTTGCTGAGCGATTGTTGTTTGTATTGATAACATGGGATTGGGAAGAATTAGCAGTTGAAAATAAAGAAGACATCAAAATACATTTTAAAATTACGTTGGGATTTGTTTTTTTTGTTTTGTCTTTAGTTTTCCTTTCTTTAAGTGTGCTTGTATTTGTTCAAAATAAACTAAGTTATGCTTTTTTTGGTGGTATAATAGGCATGCTTTTCTTTGGTTTTACTACTTTTTTATTGCTTAAACGAGTAGCGAAGTAGCTTGTCCTCAATTTCTTTTAATATTTAATAAAATAAAGGGGACAGTATAATAAACTCCTTAAATGAAATAAAGGGGACAGTATAATAAACTCCTTACGATTTGATTGCTTTTCAGTCATACTTAGAACTTGGCTAGAATCCCACGTGTTGTATTACCAGGAATATTCCATCACATAACTCAACGGGGGAACCGTTGACTGTAAATATCTTTATCCGATAAGGATTGTCAGATATATCTTACCCTTATGTCTGAAAGGTGTGGATGTAAAAATGTAGATATCTGGGCTTATTGTCTTATGCCTAAACATGTTTACTTAATTGCAACTCCATCCGATGAAACAGGCTTACGCTTAGGGATTGGAGAAGCACTACGGAGATATGTGCGTCATATCAATTTTTCACAACAATGGCGAGGTCATCTTTGCAAGAATAATTTGCTTTATTTCTGATGGATGAAAAAAATGAATTAGCAGCAGCTCGTTAAAAGAGTAGATGAATATACTGTCCCCGAAATGAAATTGTCCCCGAAATGCAAAACGATGAGTATTTATGATTTCTGTTCTTTGCACCATTTTTTCCAGAGGTTTCGGTATATAGTTTCAACTTCTTTGGTGTATAGTTCGGAGTTTCCAAGAACTGATTTGTCAAACCGTTCACGCAACTGATGCCGTAGAGTTTTTAGATGTTCAATATCATTGGCAAAATGTACGGCTTTTTCAATATAATCATCCTTATCTTTGCTACGCCACTCATCCATATTCAATATGTGTAGTAAAGATGAGCTTATGGGATAACGTAATTCTGCTTCACAATTTAAAACTGGCACTCCCATCCTTAATGATTCCAATGATGTCATACCACTGGGGTGGGGATAGGGGTCTAACATGATATCTATCAGTGCATGGGATTCTAAGTGCTTATCCCGTGATGTTTTACCAATAAATATCAGGCGGTTTTTTGAAACTCCACGGTCTTGAAAAAATAGCTGTGTCTTGATAACCAGATTCGGTGAGTCGAGTCTAGTTGATTTTAATAAGAGTTTTGCATCAGGTATACGCCGCAATATTTCAGCCCACAGATTGAACACATCATCGCTGTATTTGTCAAACCTATTAAATGCACCAAAAGTAACATAGCCATTTTTACAGGCAGGAGGGTCAGTGACTTTTGGAAATGGTGTATTTGATTGCATATGGATGACACACGGCAAATCAACTATTTGTTCGACATAACCACCCCGTTTAGATTGTGTAATGATGAAGGGGTCGGCAAAGATATAATCCATTGCTGCCATGGCAGTGCCAAGAGGATATCCCCAAGCCGTTACCTGAATTGGAGCAGGTTTTCTTGCAAAAGTTAATAAACGGTTTCCTTTTGTATGCCCTGCCAGGTCTACAAGAATATCTATATTATCTTTTCTAATTTGTTCAGCGAGTGTTGCATCATCGATTTTAGAAGTAGACAACCATCTCATTGCTTTTTGTTTAAACTGTTCTGTCAAATCATCCTCAAAATCGTTTCCTGCATAACAAAATATTTGATACTGTGTGGTGTCATAATTCAACAGCATAGGCCCAAATATGTGAGCAGCGGAATGTTGTTTGAAATCAGCACCAACATAACCAACTCTTAATATTTTATTAGGGTTTGGTCTGTTATTTACAGGAGGTAAAACATTTTGAAGATGTTCTGCATGTTTCTTTGCCCATTTGTTACGCTCAATCATTGGAAGCTCGGATGTTGTTCCGGCGAATAGATCGATACAAAATATCAGATTTATATGATAATGAGGGTTGTTTGGGCTAATAGAAATAGCTTTCCTGTGGCATGTAATAGCTTTACTTGACTCTCCTTGGGCTTGCAGCGCTACACCAAGATTTCTGTATGCTTCAGCATAATCAGGTTTAATGTCGATGGCTTTTTGATAGCATAGAACAACCTCTTCTTCATCTACCCCTTGCTCTTGCAGGATAACGCCAAGATCATAGTGAGCAGTGGCAAACTCAGGTTTAATGGCTATAGCTTTTCTTAAGCATGTAATCGCTTCACTAAAATTTCCCAAAGCTTTTTTGATAATTCCAAGATTGTGAAAAGCTTCAGCAAAATTTTGATTAATAGATGTTGCTCTTAGCAAAATAGCTTCTGCTTCTTGGAGTTCTCCTATACCTTTCAAGGCAAGACCAAGATTTGATAAAATTACTGCGTTGTCTGGTTGGTTTTGAAGAATTTTCCTGTATAAATGAACTGCAACATCCAATTGAGACCGATTTTGAAAAAAGATAGCTGTTTGAAATATCAACTCTATTTTTTCTTGTGAACTAAAATTTTCATTTATTGATGTTAAATTATCAAAAATTTCAATTAAATAGTTTGTAATTTTACTGTTTGCAGGCTCTATCTCCAGTGCAAGCTTTAAAACTTTGATCGCCGCAATAATTTTTCCCAATAGGTTAAATGAAACACCTAAATTATAGTAAAACCAAGCATTTTTATTGTCTATGGCAATGGCTTTTTGAAACTGTAAGATAGCCAAATCATTACGATTCAATCTTTGCGCAATCACACCAAGTAAGTTTATTGCGTCAACATGGTTGGGTACTGCTTGAATGATTGATGTGCAGAGTTGGTCAGCCTTTGTATAACTTTCTGCATTATAATGGTCTATTGCTTGAGCATATTTTGCATCAACAGTTAGCTGTTGTTGACCTTCAAAATCAGTCATAACCTGCTTAGGCATTGTAAGACCATAGTTTGTACTTATAATGAAAAAATTTTAAGAGTTGAAATTTTACGTTATTGTGACATTTATCAATATTTTGTCAACTAGTTATCTCTCACCTTGTCCTTGGTTCGAGACCGAGTCGGGGAGTCAGTTATATAAAGCACTTTCAAGGTTTTTTGTAGGTGGTTTTTTTCTTTTTGGGTATCGATATAGGTGTCGTTTGAAGTTTATGCCAACGTTTTTATCCTAAAACGATATGCGACGAACATCTACGGTATCTGGTATGGATGAAGAGCAAACACATTAGAGTATAACATTTGACCTTGTTCCTAGAATACAATTTGGTGAAAATAAAAATCACAACGCAGAAATTGGTGTTATTATTCTTTTGACAACCAACATTGAAAATTGGAAACATCAGGAACTATCTATGATATCAGTTCGTCAAGCTCATAAAGAGGATTGGGTGAATGTTTGGGCCATTATTGAGCCGGTGTTTCGAGCAGGGGAGACCTACGCTTTTTCTCCAGATATCACAGAAGATGAAGCATATAATATATGGATGGTAGTTCCTGCTGTTACCTATGTTGCGGTCAATGAATTTGGGGCTGTTGTGGGTACATATTATATCAAGGCCAACCAACCTGGGCTTGGTTCCCATGTTTGTAATTGTGGCTACATAGTATCACACAAAGCCAGAGGCCAAGGTATAGCAAATAATATGTGCGCCCACTCACAAAAAGAAGCCGTACAGCTTGGGTTTCGGGCAATGCAGTTCAACTTTGTGGTTTCAACCAACAAGCAGGCGATTCGTCTGTGGCAAAAGGAGTCGTTTAAAATAGTAGGAACCCTCCCAGGAGCTTTCAACCATCAAAAGCTGGGCTATGTGGATGCCTATGTTATGTATAAGCATTTGGTCGAATAAATTGCGCTATTATTATCAAATCAACTTTAAACCAAAGGAATGATTTGTTTTCATGGTTAGCAATAGTGCTGTGTTGGTTTTTAAGGTTTGCTTGCAGTTAAATTGCTCATCAACACTGTAAATTATTGGGTGTTGTAGATTATTGTTTCGATGGCTCTTGCATTATTTCACAGACTAATGTTGTGTACTTGCCATGTTGATTTATGTAAGACTCTCCTTAACCCCACTCAAAGCACGATCTACATCTCGATCATCTTGATAAAAGTGGGCCGAGAATCTGATTCCGCCACCACGCACCGCATGGTAAATATCTCTTTTTAGCAGATCTTTTGATAGACTCGCAGTTTCAATATCCGGGTGGGAAAAAACCACAATGCCAGATTCTGGAGCTGATTTAGCGTCTAGTGGTGTGTGTAGTTTACAGCCAATCTGCAACAGACTTTTGGCAAATTGATTCGACAACCCTAGTACCCGCTTCTCGACAACATCCAACCCTGCCTCCAAGAGCATGGCAACGCTTTCACCCAAAGCCAATATGCCGAGAAGATTTGGGGTTCCTGCTTCAAATCGTTGAATGTCAGGCTTTAGCTCTGTTGTGATATTGTCGTAATCTCCGGCATTAACAACAGAATGCCATCCTAGAATGCTGGGTTTGATTTGTGCCATTCCCTTTTCAGAAAGCCAAAAAATACCTTGTCCTTCTGGTCCCAATAGCCATTTATGCCCGTCTGCTGCAAGGGCATCGATATGGAGAGAGTCTGGAGCTAAATCCATTGCCCCCAGGGTTTGGATCGCATCCACTACAAATAGGGCGTCATGATTTTTTAGTGCTTCGCCTATGGCCGCCATATCGACTACAGAGCCACTTGAGAATTGTGCGGAACTAACCGTAAGAAGCCGGGTACGTGGGTTGAGCTTATCAAGCATTTTTTCCCAACTGATATGCCCATCATCTTCCGCTGGAATACGATGTACAACCACCCCATAACGTTCAGCCATGGTTAACCAGATAATTGCGTTTGAGGGAAACTCAACTGCAG
Source organism: Magnetococcales bacterium (assembly GCA_015232405.1). Classification (GTDB taxonomy): domain Bacteria; phylum Pseudomonadota; class Magnetococcia; order Magnetococcales; family JADFYX01. The sequence continues at coordinate 6,870 of JADFZS010000037.1, forward strand.
TGGTTATAATCTCATCCCCCGGATACCACTGCATACCCATAGCCACCCAACAAAGCCCTTCAGAGGTATTTGGTGTAAAGGCAACACGGGATTCTGTCGTATGCAACAGTTCAGCACAATAGCTTCGGGCCTTTTGGTGACGTTCATACAGTTCACTGTAACGTGAAGCGCCATACCTAGCTGTATGTGATGCAAGTTCATTAATCACCAATTGAGTACGTCTAGGAATAGGGGCCACACCAGCGTGATTCAGATAGACCAAATCATCAGCAAACTGGAACTCCTTTTTGAACGGTGACTGGCCCAACATCTAGTCTCTCCTCAGCATTTTATCAATTCATATTCTTCTCAACCAATATACCATGCTCTTTTCAAAAACTCTGTGTTTACAAAATTACTGTGAAAATTCCACTCTTGATACTGCATTGGAGTGGTGTAGACTGTTTAGAGTTGAATTGTTGGCGTATTGCTTGATGAACAACCATGTTCATTTAATTTTGAAACCAAGCTCAGAGGATAGAATATAGTAGGAATTGCGTGAGATTTCTTAGAGTAAAACCAATAATAGATAAGTTGGTTTCACACTATATACCTCTCAATGAACAGATAAAAATGGTATCACCAGATTACCCACTGGTGATTATACCCATCACCCTACATCCAACTTGTTCAAAAGACCATGAAGTTGTGTTCTAAGATTGGGAAGATCACTCTTTATTATCTTCCATACCTCAAGAGGATTTACGCCATCATATTGATGAATAAGAACATCTCTCAACCCACTAATGCGTCGCCATTGAATGAGAGGTTCCATTGTTCTAATCTCTTCAGGGACTCGCTTAGCAGCTTCTCCTAGTATTTCAAGGTTCCGATAGACAGCATCCTGAGTTTTTGGGTCAGAAAGAAAGATCTCTTCCCCTTCATTTGTATAATGTTGGATTTTTTCCAGGCAATCGATCATGTGGGTCAGATAAAGGTGAGGTTCTTTCACAATGGAACTGCCTCTGCTAGCACTTTTTCTTTGATGACCCGGTGCAGTCCTTTATCCGTTACCAAATCCACCGAAGAGCCAAGCAAATCCTCCAGATCCTGTTTTAAAGCAATCCGATCAAAAAGGCTTCTTTCCTCTGTCATCTCTACCAAAAGATCAACATCACTAGCCTGTTCAGAACGTCCAGAAGCTACAGAACCAAAAACACGGACATTTCTGGCTCCATATTGACTTGCCAAAGCCAGTATAAGATTACGTTTGGTTCGCAGATCGGTTAGAGTCACAATTGTCTCCGCATATTTAATGAACAAAACCTTTCTTGATTTAACCACAACTGTATAAAAATCTACAATTAAAAATGCCCTACTATTCTGCAATATTTATAAGAGATTCGGGGACAGTATATAATACTCCTTGCAAATTGATTAAATTCCAGTCATACTTAGCGCATGGCTAGAATCGCTCGTGTAGTATTACCAGGAATACCCCATCTTATAACTCAACGGGGTAACCGTAGACAGCAAACGTTTTTCTCTGATGAGGATTATCAGATATATCTGACCCTTATGTCTGAATGGTGTGGACGTAAGAATGTTGATATATGGGCTTATTGTCTCATGCCTAATCATGTTCACCTAATTGCAACTCCATCTGATGAAACAGGATTACGCTTGGGAATAGGAGAGGCACACCGGAGATATACACGCCACATCAATTTTTCGCAACAATGTCGAGGCCATCTCTGGCAGGAGCGTTTTGCTTCATTTCCTATGGATGAAAAACATTTGTTGGCAGCGGCTCGTTATGTAGAGCTAAACCCGGTTCGTGCGGGAATTGTAGATAAAGCTGAGGACTATTTATGGAGCAGCACAAAGGCTCACCTATCGGGAAAAGATGATGTTCTGGTAAAAACCAAACCTCTACTTGACCTGGTGAGCGACTGGCCCCAATTCCTCTCTTCTGGTTTGACAGATGAAGAGGCAAATCGTTTGCGTCTCCATGAAAGGACAGGTAGACCTCTGGGGAATGATAAATTCATCATTCAGGCTGAAAAGATCACAAAGCGTCGATTGCGTCCTTTACCCCGTGGACCAAAGCCCAAAAAGAAAAGTTAAAAATACCGTCCCCGGAAATCTAGCGATTAAAGTTCAAAATATGGAAATTAACCGCATTACGCAGTGGTTGAGTTAAATGTTCTGCAAAATGTGAAGATGTTTTTTTATAGGAATATCCTAGCTCAACCATTTTCTTACTAAAATTTGCATATTGCCTTCTACCTGGGTCAACTATAATTACCTTGCAGTGCAGCTTGGCATGATTGTTAATAAATTCTGATAGAATTTTTGTTTGACAAGATTCATACAAAATATCGCTGCCAATAATAAGGTCAAACTTTCCTAGTGTGTCATGTTTGTTAGACCAATCTGCTCGAATGAAAGGTATGCACCTGCCATAATTCAGTTTTACATTTTCCGCCAAAAAAGTCTCAGCTTCAGGGTGATAATCTGTTGCTGTTATATCTGCCTTGCGATGGTTAAGTACAAGGCTGGCAAGGGCAATGCCACAACCAACTTCAAGGATACGCAACCCATTTATATCATACTCAGACATAAGATGAGCAAGAAGCTCCCCCGATGCCCAGACCACGCCAAACAGTGACCAATTTGCAGAAGATATTCCCAGATCTTCTGCGCTACCTAAAGGATCATGATATTCTTGTCTATTACGCAGTGTACGGACATGAATATCTAATTCTTTAAACTCAATGGTCTGATAGCGTACTCGAGCTAAAGTCATGTGATTTCTTCATAGTTGTTAAGGCTATAAATATACCAAAACAGCTTAAAAAAGTTTTTTTAAGATGTTTTTTAGTATCACAGAATCATTTTTTGTCTTAAGTCTAAATACAATAATTTCTTCAAATATGAGTTAACAATATTATTGAAATAGTTGTACTATTTTTCGGATAATAAATTACAAAAAAAGAGCAATATTTTTGGCGCTATTCTTTAACTGACTCTGGTAACATAGGCTCTTCAATTGCAGCTTTATTCTGATTTATAGCAGCTCTATTTTTATCAAGGTCATCTAATGCTAATGAAATCGCAAACCCTATAAATACAACAAGCACAATACCACCAATAACTTTTTGAACAATTGTCAATTCCATATCGTTTCCAATTAATTATATAACTATTATGTTAAAATATTAGTTGTGCACAGGAGAAGTGAATAGACCAAGTGCACGATGTAAGTACGCTATGGAATAAAAGATATTTCCTGCTGTTAGAGCCGACTATAAATACCGACTCGGACTGTTACAGCTCTGAACTTAAACAGGCCACTACTTAAAAGCGTTGTTCTGTTATTTGAGATGTGTTGTGGAAGAACAGGTTCCTAAAGTACTGTTCTTGAAAGGGCAAACATTAGAAGGTGTTAAGAGACTGCCTAAAGGCTCTCACAAAGGTGATTATAAGTCAACCTTGTTACTTACATTACTACCCCAAAATAATACCATCAGAAATACGTGATTTCTGGTGGTATTAATTAAATTAGTTACATATTATTGAGATATTCATGTATATTTTGTTGCAAAAATAGCAAGTAAATAGGAGCGGTTTGGTTGGATTTGTGTTATGATTTGCTTGTCCAATCAACTTGTAGGAGGATAGCATGCTTAATTCTGCAATAACTGCTATTTTGGGTGGGGTTTTTGGGTTTTTGTTGGAGTATGTGAATTATTTAGTCACCAACAAAGGGATGAAGTTTGAGATGTGGTTGAAAGCTCATCTTGTAGAGGTGGGCTTGTGGGTTGTTTTTGGTGTTTTTGTTGGCTGGGTAATTGGGTCAATTATGACCCCTAAGAACACAAAGGGATACTATTAATTCTCTCTTTTATTTGAACGATATTTTTCGCTAACAAGTGTTAACTTTTAGATGGTATATTTATCTGCAACTCTTAAAACTTGGTTAATGGAGAGAGATTATGCCCTTGGAAGTTGAGAAAACTGATGATGAAATTATCATTAAACCCATAGGGGATTTTGACTACAGTTTAAGTGGTGATTTTCGTGCTGCTTATGAAAATGAAAAACCGGATATGCGTTATACCGTTGATATGTCTAGAGTATCATTAATTGATAGCACTGCTTTGGGTATGTTGATAAAGCTAAGAGAACATACCGGGGGGCGTGTGGATATTCAAATTGTTCGCTCATCCAAGGTAGTGCGTGAGATATTTGATGTGGTCCATTTTACCAGTATGTTTCAAATTGAATAGAGTCAAGTCTCTCATTATTATCCTTAAGCCTGTTAATTTACAGCTTAAAAAATCCAAATTGTTACCTGTAGGTAAGATAATCCCAACCAGTCGCTTTCCTTGACTTTCTTCACATCACTTCCGATACTTCTTCAAAACCAGATAAAACCATGTTGACATAACTATTGGAAAAAAATTGATAAAACTATTTATTGGTTATGATACCAGAGAGAGCGTGGCCTACAATGTTTTGGCTAGTAGTGTACAACGCCTCGCATCACAACCTGTCTCAATAACTCCCTTACGATTGACTCAGCTTGATGGTCTTATCACCAGAGAGCGGCATCCCCTGCAATCAACAGATTTTGCTTTTTCCAGATTTTTAATACCTTACCTCTGCGATTTTAAAGGTTGGGCAATATTTATGGATTGTGACATGTTGATGCTCGATGATATTGCTAAACTGTGGCAGTTGCGAGATGATAGATATGCTGTTCAGGTGGTTAAACACGATCACCAACCAAGAGAAAAAACAAAATTTCTCAACCAGTCCCAAACACCCTATGAAAAAAAGAACTGGTCAAGTGTCATGTTGATCAACACTCAACGTTGCCAAGCCCTAAGTAAAGATTATGTTAACTCTGCAAGTGGTCTGCAGCTGCATCAATTTAAATGGCTCAAAAATGATGAACTGATCGGTGATATCGACAAACGTTGGAACCATCTTGTGGGGGTCTCACCAGTTGTTCCAAAATCAGAACTATCCAATATCCATTTCACCATTGGTGGTCCCTATTTTGACAGTTATAAAGATTGTGATTATGCAGATCTTTGGTTTAAAGAGCGCGACCTGATGCTCCATGCTGAAAATCCCTGACTGCTATCAGAAAAAGAATGTTACGTTAGCCTGGATGCAATGTTTTTCTCTGTTTTTCACCCTTACACCATTTTATCCATGCATCTCTTAGTTGCTGGCCTAAGTCGGTTGAGAATTTATTGTAGTCGCACATAGCTGAATTTAATAATCTCTGCCGTAGACCATTTTTAAGGTTTTTCAGTTGTTGTGGGTTGTTGATGATGTTTTCAACAACATTTATATACTCATCAAGGCTATCTGTAACCAGCTGTGCCAATCCCGCATTATGCAGAATGCTGGAGGCGTGACGACCAGCAAATGTAGCCCCATAAGTTGTAACAACAGGAACACCCATCAGTAGTGCCTCAAAGGTGGTTAGTCCACCGGAATAGGGTAGGGTATCCAAGGCCAAATCTACCTCATTATATCTTTGTAAAAGTTTTTTGTGGGGAGTGTGACCCTCGATGGTTATCCGGTTATTGGCAATCCCTGCTTTGTTAAAATAGCCTCTTATCCGCTGAATGTTAGTTTGAGAATCCATGTTTTTATAGATCAATAGTAGATTGCTGTTTGGGATTTTTAAAAGAATTTGTGCCCATACCTCCAACATCATACTGTTTATCTTGGTGGGATTACCGAAATTTCCCAGTATAATTTGTCTCTGGTCAGTTGATGGTTTTTGCTCTACTTCTGGAATATAATCAGGAGGGGTATAGCATACCCAAGAGTCTGGCAATCTTATGATTTTTTCTGAATAGTATCTATCATCACCATGGGGTGTATAATATTTATCACCAATTAGATAATCCATAGCCGATAATCCTGTTGTACCTACATACCCGGCCCAACTTATCTGGATCGGGGCTAGTTTGTTGGCAAACAGTTGTAACCTGTTATTTTCGGTGTGTCCCGCAAGGTCAAACAGTATATCTATGCGGTCATCAACTATGCGTTGTGCTAACAGATCATCGGTAAAATTTTTACTAAAAACCCAGCTATCAACATAGCTCTCCAACATGTCTGTCATTTTATCTTTTTTACTGTCGGAATAACATACAATCTCAAACATTGATGCTTGGTAATGCTTAAAAAAACCGGCCATAAAATAACCCACAGGATGGAGCCTGAAATCAGGAGAGATTAGACCAATTTTTAATTTGCGGTTTTCATCTCTATCTATATCGCTTGTGAATAGAGGAATGTTAGAGCTGTTAAAGTGCTCATTGGCCCATTTGCTATGTATTAAATAGAGGTTTTCTAATGTCTGGTTTTGCAGATACTGGGAGGTAAGCAAAAGATTGTTATGGGACCCTATAAACCCCGGTTCAATATCAATAGCCCGTTGATAGCTGGCAATTGCATTTTCAAGTTGGCCCATGTCTCTAAAGGTGTTGCCAAGATTAAAATGTGCTTTAAAGTAGGGGGTGATCTGTGTCGCTTTTGTAAAATGGGTTATCGCTAGATCTATTTTAGCCTGCTTTTTATAGGCGATGGCAATGTTGTAGTGAGCATCGGCATAGTCTGCTTTTAATGTTATGGCTTTTTGCAGGTTAGATATAGCTGAATCCAATTTACCCAGCTCAGTAAGTGTGTTGCCGATACTGCTATAGGCCTCTATATATTTTGGGTTTATTGCTAGTGATTTTTGCAGTGCTTTTACCGATTCAACTCTATTTCCCAGTTGATAAAAAGAGATCCCCAAATTGTAGTGTAACACAGCGTTGTTGCCATCAATATTCAATGCACGTTTAAAAATGTTGGCAGCTTGGTCGTGACGGTTGATTTTTTGCGCAATAAGACCAAGCAGATTTATAGCTGCAATACTGTTGGGGTGGGTTTTGATTATGGTTGTGCAAAGTCTGTCAGCAGCAATTAAATTGTCTGCTTTAAAATGATCTAAAGCTAGGCTATAGGCTTTATCAATTGAGATATCATCAATACCATCGGAGGAGGGGGGTGGTTGCTGACTCATTTCAATTATTACCAGTTGTTATCAGGTTTTGTTTTTGTGCTGCTAAACTCACCAAGTGCTGTGATTAGTGGTTGTAGTTGTGATTCAAAACGTCGCCAACCGTTAACAGAGCTGGTATAGATTTTTTGCCTGACCTGATAGTTACTTGCAGTGCTGACACTTCTGTTGGTTTTGTGAAAATTCAAACAGTTATTGTCCCATTTAAGTTCACAAAAATCCAACAGTTTTCTTGTCTCTTCTTCCTGTTTTTCTGTCAGTTTTTCATAGTGTACATCATATATTTCACCGGGAAAAAGATTGTGCCAATATCTCATCAGATCGGCATAAATCCGGTAGAACTCTCCTATCTCAGTCAGGTTATAGGCATAGTTGTGTTTCTGGCTAAATAGTGTTTTAAATATTGATAGCGAGGTATCCTCTGCACTGCGGACAGAGTGGATTATTTTTGCCTTTGGGAGAATGAGTTTTATCACCCCAATATACAAAAAATTTCCTGGCATTTTATCGGTAATATATTTTTTGTTGGCAGCCAATAGACCGGTTTTTTTTGTATACTCAATTCCCAGATTTTCAGCATTTGTCGGGCTTAATTGAGAAATTTTATCTATCAATACTTTGGTGCGGTTGCTTAAAAAATCTGTCTTTAAACTTTCTACCAAATAGGGCAGTTCTCCGGCTCCATAAACCTCTGGATGGCTTGCAAGTATCTGTTCAATAAGCGTGCTACCAGATCGCGGCATGCCGACAATAAAAATTGGGGTTTTATCCTTACAGCCATAACCATTTTTTGCTGCAAAAAAAGAGCGGTCAAAGGTTTTTTTAAACTGCTTAACACTGTTATTTACCCAGGCTGTATCATATTGAATGGTTTTTCTTTTCAGACGGTTGCCTTCAATAAAAAAGTCAAATGCCTCTTTATCATGTTTGATATCTGCCATGGCTTTACCCAGGGCAAAATTGATGTTCATTTTGTCATCATCATCAGTAAACTTTAATAGCAGATTTTGCATGGTTTTGATCTCTGAAATATCAGAATATTTTTTAACCAGAGAGAGGTTTCTATAGGCCAGAGCAAAATCTGCTTTAACAGCGAGAGCTTTTTGATAATTAAGTTGGGCATCTTGCAGTTTGCCTAGTTCCTGAAAAGCTATGCCAAGGTTGTTGTATGCCTCTGCATATTCTACGTTTATATCAATGGCTTTTTGGTAGCTTAAAACCGCTTTTTCAAGCTCTCCTTGCTCTTTAAATGTGTTGCCAAGATTGTTGTGGGCCTGGGCATAATCTGGTTTAAGAGACAGGACATTCTGAAAACTGCTAACAGCCTTACTAAGTAGCCCTTGCTCTTTTAGGGTGTTGGCAAGATTAAAGTGGGCAGCAATAAAGTTAGGGTCTATTATAATTGCCTGTTGATAGCTTGCAATAGCTTTTTTTAGCTCGCCTTGCTCTTTTAGAATCTGGGCTATATTGCTGTGAGCTACTGATAAGTCCGGCTTGATTGCCAAGGCATTTTTATAGCTGGTTATGGCATCGGCTAGCTGACCCTGCTCCTGATAAATTATGGCAATATTATAGTGTGCCTCAACTAAATCATGATCAATTGTTATGGCTTCTCTATAATTTTGTATGGCTTTTTTATACTTACTTTTACTTTTAAAAATATTGCCAAGCTTTACATAAACAGCACTATTTTTTTTATCCAAAACATTAGCTTTTTCATAGCAGCCAACTGCTTCATCTACTCTATTTTCTTCGTGAAGAATATCACCAAGAATAACATGACTAAGGGCAAAATCACCTTTAAGGGCGATACCTTTGTTTAAAATATCGATAGCATTTTTTCGCCTGTTTTGCTGTTGTAATAACAGAGCCAAATTACAGTATACATCTATATATTCTGGTTTTATTGTGATGGCTTTTTGATAGTTTGCAATGGCATGGTCAAGTTTGCCTATGGAGTGAAATGCTGTGCCCATATTAAACAGAGCTTGATAGCTGTCAGGTTGTAAATCGACCACTTTTTTATAACACTGAATTGCCTCAACGTGTTTTTGCTCTTGGTGTAGACCAACCCCTTTTTGCAATAAATGTTGTGCTGTTGAAAATGGGTTTTCATCTTCTGTTTTGGTTTGCTTTTTGTTTTTTATTTTATCGATTAAATTTTTGATTTGTGCATTGTCAGGCTCTTTTTGCAAAGCGATATTTAAGCTGTTTATTGCCTCCTCTTTTTTTCCCAATCGATAAAGAGAGCATCCTAAATTGTAGTATAATAAAACAACATCACCATTGATATTTATTGCTCTGTTAAACTGTTCAACAGCAAGCTCATCACGATATAGTTTTTGGGCAATTAGACCTGTTAAGTTAATAGCTGCAACATGGTCAGGAGCTGCCTTTAGAATTACGCTGCAGAATCTGTTGGCTTCATTGTACTCTTCTGAGTTATAGCATTCCAACGCAGCTAAATAAGCAGCCTCAACTGTAATTGATCTGCCATTTTCTTTAGCTGATGTTGAGTGTTTTTCCATTTTAGATCTGCTGTATTAAAAGCTCATCTGATTATTTTGTAGTTATAGATATCTAAAAAAAGCGCAACATAAACAATATCTCAAACAGGGTACAAAAAGCCAATGATTTTACACTGTATTTTATAATTAGCTGTTGGGTTTAAATAGCTACCTGTAAAATGAAAACAGAGCAGGTGTCAGGTCAGCATGTTTTATAGCCAGCTTTTATCAAATGCCAGCAGTTGGCTATGGTTATTGGGGAACTTAGTTGGCTGATTTGCTGTCTACCGCTTTAAATGAACTACTTTTTTTTGGTATAAGGTAGGCTGACTGCATAAAAGAGGAGATTATGGACGATGACTTTCAATATGCACTCATTAAATACTGTTAAATCAATATTATATGAAGCAGCTGGCTATCTATTGATTTTTTGGATGTTGCTCTATCTGTTTGTATTTTAAATTTAGTATGGTGCTGCTTTATTGGGCTTTTTAAGATTGTTTAAAAGGTGGTATTGAGTAGTTAAATTCAAATAATATTCTAACGGTATTGTCCCATATATCTGTTATTTTGGCTTTGAGATTTATCTACAGACCAGTATAATTCTGGGGATGAGAGGTTAGGCGAGTACAATAATATGTCTTTTGGCAAATCATGTACTGCCACCATCCGTCCCCATTTTTTTTGTTGATTTTTTAAACGATCATATAATTCTAAAGGCCGACCATCTGGGCGTGGAGGTTTCTGTTTGGTAGTAGATCTGCGGTATTGCCAAACGGTTTTTCAATAAATGTATCTAAAATCTCTTTTGCTGTTATAACTTCCGGCAGGTAACTAACCACAAATAGATGCTGTTTGTCGGCTTGACAACCCACAGAAATTACCCCATCTAACTCCCGAATGGCACTGTCAATAGCTTCAATTTCGCAGTTATCCAAATCCTCATTGACATGAACCACCATATCACTAATTGAGTTTCCCATGATTATTCCTTTCACAAAGATTTAGTAGATTTGTATTAGAATTCTACTGGCTTTGAGTGCAACAGTGTGGTGAAAGTTCATCATGGAAAAAAATATGCAAAAAATAAGAGCAGATAAGGGGCTTTAACAATGAACTAAACACCACCTTTTTAACTCTAATTTTTAGGAGGTTTGTTATGAGTTATATCTATGGGTTGGTACTTCCACTTGCTTGGTTTTTGGGTGGTATGCTCGTTGTCGAAGTGTTTGGTGGTTTGGAGATGGATTTTTGGGTTTGGTTTATTCTTCTCTTGCCGCTGTTAGCCCACGGGCTGTTCCATATTTATGACCTTATTGCAACCAACATGGTTGATATAAAAAAGAGCAATGCCTTTAACAAAAGAATGTATCGTCACCACTGAATGGTTTTAAGGTTTTTAAAACAAGTTCAAACAGGTCACAACAAGATTTGAAAAAAGTTATTCTGGCGTTTTTTGTCTACACCAGTTTTTCCACAATTTTCGATAGATGTTTTCAACCGATTTTGTATAGAGTTTAGAGTCCCATAAAACCGATTTATCAAATCGGTCGCGCAACTCATGGCGCAAAGAGTTTAGTTCATGGATGTTGTTGGCAAACTCCACCGCTTTTTCAATATACTCCTCTTCACCGTTTGCTCTCCATTCATCCAACCCCACCACATGTAGAATTGATGCGCTTGTGGGACAGCGTGTCAGGTTTTCGCAGGTTAATACGGGTACACCCATGCGCAGAGACTCCAAAGTTGTCATGCCGCCGTTATGGGGAAAAGGATCAAGGGTTATATCAACACTGTTATAGCTTTCTTGATGCTCCTCTTTTGATGTTTTGCCTTTTAGTGTAACCCGGCTCTTTTGTATGCCGAGCTGTGAAAAGCGGTTGTGTATTTTTTCTACCCATTTTGCATTGTCCAGCTTTACTGTTTTGATAAATATTTTTGCTGTTGGTATTTTATGTAAAATCTGCGCCCAAACTCTATAAACTTCATCACTATATTTCTCTATACGGTTGAACGCTCCAAAGGTTATGTAACCAGCACTGTTATACGGCAGCTCTTTTACATTGGTAAAGCTGGTTGTTGAGTTTAGATGAACCGCACATGGCAGATCGATTATCTCTTCAACGTATTTATGTCGTTGGGAGGGGGGGATGAAAATAGGGTCGGCAAAGAGATAATCCATGGCAGCCATACCAGTACCGTGGGGATATCCCCAAGCTGTTATCTGTATGGGAGCAGGCTTGCGGGCAAAGGTCAAAAGACGGCTGCCTTTTGTGTGTCCGGCAAGGTCTACTAAAATATCTATACCATCTTTAACTATCTCATCTGCCAGTTGTACATCATTTAAACTGTCGGTATACAACCATTTGCTGGCGACCTGTTTAAACTGTTTGGTCATATCATCTTCTATTCTGTTGCCAGCATAGCAGGTGATGGAAAAATTATCCCTATCGTGATGCAGCAGTACCGGCCCGAAAATATATGCTGCTGAATGGTGGCGAAAATCAGAGCTGACATAACCGATGCGGAGTTTTTTTGTTGGGTTGGGGGAGTTTTTTAGCTCAGGCCAAAATTGCTGCAACGGTATTGCATGTTGCTTGGCCCAGACCTGGCGTTCTGTTTGAAATAGATCGCTATCTACCCCAGTTATAAGGTCGGTACAAAAAATCAGGTTATTGTGGGCCTCTACAAAACCGGGTTTTATGGTAATGGCTTTTTTATAACAGCTTACCGCCTCAGCTAGTTTTCCCTGTTCTTTAATGGCGTTGCCAAGGTTGTTGTAAGCCTCGGCATAGTTGGGTTGAATTGCAATGGCTTTTTGGTAGTTGGCAATACACTGTTGGAACTGGCCATTTTCATGTTGAGCAGTGGCAATATTATTTTGCGCCTCGGCATAATCGGGTTTGATCTCCAATGCCTTGTTATAGCTTGCTATGGCATCATCTACTCTTTTTAGCTCTTTTAAAACATTGCCAATATTATTATAAGCCTCGGCATAGTCCGGTTGCAGATCTATTGCTTTTTGATAATTTGTTACTGCTTTATCAAGTTCACCTTGCTCTTTTAAAGCGTTTGCAAGGTTAAAATAGGCAAGGCTATAATTTGCCTTTATTTTAATTGCTTTATTATAGCTGGCAATAGCATCAACTTGTCTGCCCTGTTTATTGAGTATGTTGCCAAGGTTGTTATAAGCCATGGCAAAATCGGGTTTGATTTTTATGGCTTTTTGATAAATGTCATAGGCCTCATCAAGTTGACCCATGCTTTGTAAAGCAGTGCCAATATTTGTAAGGGTGGGGACATCATCTGGCTTTAATTCAAGTACTTTTTTATACCATTGTATAGCCTGGGAAAATTGATTTGCCCGGTGAAAATCAACCCCTTTTTTAAGCGCGGTTTCAGCTTTTGAGTGAAGGTTCTTGGTGTCTGAATTAGCAGTTGAGATGTTGTTTAAACTTGCAAGAAATAACTTGACCTGGCTGTTTTCGGGTTCTATCGCAAGGGCAGATTTTAAACTCTGCACTGCCTGGGCAGTTTGGCTTTGTGCATGTTGTGATTTGGCCAGGTTGAAAAAAAGCCCAGCACTGTTTTTGTCAATATTGATAGCACGCTCAAACTCTTTTATTGCCAGATCGTGGCGGTTGAGTTTTTGGGCAATTAATCCCAACAGATTTATAACATCGATATTGTTTGGTACGGCACTTAAAATAAGAGTGCAGAGTTTTGCAGCCTCGGGATAACGTTGGCTGTTAAAATGCTCCAAAGCAAGCCCAAAAGCCTCTTTTACACTGAGCTGTTTTTGTGTGTTATTTGTTGGTTGATGTTTATTCATGGTATGCCATATTATCTATTAATAAATCTGACTAACTAAAATAGAACATCCCCAAGGCATGTGCCATGAATCAATATGATTATTTAATAGGGTTGCTCTTTTAATGGCATGAATAACAACACCTATGCTGGTATTATGTTTAATTTGGTAAAATAAAAAAATGTTCAGCTTTTTAAAGGTATGTAGATGAATTCAGGGGCTAAAGAGATAGCAGTAACAGATGATAAAGGGGCGCAGTGGAATGAAAAATGGCTTATATCCGCCTTTCTACTTCTCTTTATAGGTGGTTATTTTGCTCTGCCTCTTCTGGGGTTTCTCCTGCCCACTGTTTCTGACCAACTACTTGATCCGGCGGCTTTTACCACGGTAAGAAATCGCGAAAACTTTGCCACCTACTTTATATCCATAGCTCTTGAGGCAGCACCATATATGGTTATAGGTGCTTTTGTCTCGGCATTGATAGAAATTTGGGTTCCCAATAATTTTTTGCCCAGGCTAGCAAAATCACTCGGTTTTTGGGGTGTACCAGCCATGGTTCTGGCAGCACCGATATTACCAATTTGCGAATGTGCTGTGGTAATTGTTGCCCACAGACTATTAAAAAAGGGGCTTCCACTTCCTCACACCATCACCTATCTACTAGCAGCACCCATTGTCAACCCGGTGGTTCTTACAGGTACTTGGCTCGCCTTTTTTCAGGATCTTTCCTACCCGATAATGCGTGGGCTGGGGGGGGCAGTGATCGCTATTTCCATTGGCTGGCTTTTGTACCGACTTCCTTGGGAAAAAGCTCTGCTGCCACATGTCAGGGTACAAAATGATGGGGACTCCTGTGGTCGTGAAGGGGGTGGCTGTTCACATGGTCACTCTCATGAAGGAGGTGGAAGATCACGTTTGGGACATGCCTTAAGCCATGCCCGTGATGACTTTTTGGACATGGGAGTCTATTTTCTCATGGGGGTGTTTTTGGCTGCTTCCATGAAAACCTTTCTCGGCAACGATATATTAAGCTGGCTGGGAGATGGACCGATAATCGGACCTTTCTCTATGATGGTCGCAGCATTTGTTCTCTCCCTCTGTTCAGAAGCTGATGCTTTTCTTGCCGCCAGTTTTACTGAGTTTGATATGTTTGCACACATGGCATTCTTGATCTTTGGCCCTATGATGGATATCAAACTTGTACTTATGTACCGTACCTTGTTCACTGGTCGTTTTATTGCTCTTCTAGCCACATTAATCACCTTGGGGACGGTTTGTTACATCACTTTTTTACAATTGGTTGGCAGTGATTGGCTGTTTGCACTTTCCATGGAGGGGTTGATGTGATGGGCCAACATTGGGGTTGGAGAAATTTACAACTGGCAGGCTGGCTTGCTTTTTTTTTCATAGTCATGTTTCAAGAAGCCGACATCGCCTATCTGGCTGATATCCAGGTCTGGATTCTTCGGGCTGGTGCGGCCATGGTCACCGTGGTTTTTTTACACTCCTTACTGATACGTCCAAAAGTCAATAATGGTGATCCAAAGGTGGGTAAAAAAACATTCTGGTTTGATCTAATTGAAACCGGGGGACACTTTGCTCCCCTGCTATTATTTTTGTTTGTGGGAACCGCAACACTCTCCCTTGGTTCAGCCTCTGGCAAGGGTGCCAGTATCCGGGTTTTTATGCCCGATAATGTTGTGGAACAACCGGACTTTACAACTCTTAAAGCTGGTGAATATTGGCCAACGACCCATATAGAGCTATATGCAACGGACCATTTTGCAGCTGAAGCACCAATTCAGGTGGAAGGTCGTTTTTATCCCCTTTCCCAAAAAGAGCAAAAAAAATTCATCACCACAGGAAAAAGTGCTCCCAATGTTCTTGCTTATCGTTATGCCATGGCTTGCTGTGCTGCTGATGCTGCACCAGTTTCTATAGTTTTGGATAACATTGCAGTAGATGCTGTTAAACGTGATGATTGGTTACGTCTAAAAGGTCGTACCTTTGTCTATCGTCAGGAGCCAAAAATCATGGGGTTGAAGATTGAGTCATGGGAGAAAATTCCCCCTCCCAAACGGCCATTTTTGACCTGGTTACAAACTATCAGATAAATATGGCAGTTGCAGATCTTGATTTTGCTGTTAAATATATGTCAGGTGCAGTGCAAAGCCAGTTTTATCTTTACGAATATAGCTGCATGTATACAATCTATTTTGGTGTGTCATATCAATTTCAATTATGTTGAAACCTTCAGATACGGCGGAACTGTTAATCTGTCCGGCAAGATAGACAGCAACAATTTTACCATCTGCAATAGAGGCATTTTTAACCCTGCCGGATTTAATGCCGTATTGGGTCGTCATAACGTATGAACCGTTACAGATAACTCTCTCTTTTTGCCTAGAATTTTTGTGCATTGTTAAATCTTCCCTTATTGAATAAGCCATCAACAAGATCAAACACAGGCGATATACTCATAGCATAAAAGATTTGCAATAGGGGAAGTAATACCTTTCATTAACAATTATTTTTACTCTGTTTACAAAGGGTGTTGGGGGTAAATAGGAGCTGCGTAGCAGTTTTTTTTGCTCATATGTTAAGGATTATGCGTAAAATTTTGCAAAAAGATAAGAATAGCTATTGTCTGTTTTTCACCCTGTTTTGTATCTCTTTTTTAACTTCTGCTATCACTTTATCCCACTCTCCTTGTTCGTCTTGACGTAACATACGTAGAGATGGATACCAGTGTGATCTATCCCCCTTGAGTGTCCAATACCATAACGGGGAGCTATCTAGCATAAGCAAGGTTGGAACCCCCAATGCCCCAGTCATATGGGCTGTTGTACTGGATATTGTAACAATCATATCCATTGCTGCTAGTTGGGCAGCAAAACTGTCTAGATCTTTCATCTGATCTATGGATCTGTCTTGAATAATTTTAACCCCTGTTTTTTTGCTTAGCTCCTTTATCTCTTTTTTGGTGTCGCCATATTGCAAGCTGACAAATGTAACACCGGAATCGACAAAAATAGGGAGCAGTCTTTCAAGTGTTATAGATTTATTTTTGTGGTTGGGATTCTTGCTATGCCAACAGATACCAACCAGTAGATTGTTATTTTTTTTGTGGTATTTTTTGCGCAGAGATTCAACTTTTTTTTGTTCGGCAATCAGATAAGATTCCCTGTTTGGATAGGAGTCGATTTTCGGACGTAGCCATCGGCAGAGGTCGCCCCCTGGAACTATATAATCAAAATTTTGTTTTGTATCTTTCTCAATTGTGTTGTCGTTCTTGGCAACGCATTTAATGCTTTTTATTGATCTGGCAAACAGAGGTACAAGACGTTTATCGCTCTCTAATACAACATCTGCACCAAGCTTAAGGAGGTCATCTATCATGCTGGCAAAAATGATGCTTTCGCCAATACCCTGTTCTGCCCAGACAAAAATACGCTTACCATCAACTTTTTGCCCCTGCCAGAGTTTATCAAGATATTTCTCGTAACGTTTAATATCAAATTGATTTGTTTTCCATCGCCAGCTGTAGTTTTGCCAGCCATTTTTAAAGTCACATTTTGCCAACTGCATAAGGCTTAAATTGTGACGGGCATCGGGATAATTGTGTTCAATTGTGATGGCTTTTTGTAAATTGTTTATCCCTTGGTCAATATCTCCACTCTCTTTAAGGGCAAGACCAAGGTTGCTATATGCCTGGGCATAGTTGGGCTGAATTGCGATGGCTCTTTTGTAATTAAATATTGCTTGGCCAAGCTCACCTTGTTCTTTGAATAAAGCACCAAGGTTGCTATAAGCAAAAGCGTAGTCGGGTTTTATTGTTATCGCTTTTGTAAAGTTTAACAACGCCTTTTTTAGTTTGCCTTGGTGCATGAAGGCTACCCCAATATTACATAAAGCAGAATGGTTGTTTGGTTGAATCTCCAGCACCTTTTTGTAACATTTTATTGCCTTGTCTAAACTACCAGATTGATGTAAAGAGACAGCCTTTTGCAATAGTTTTTCAATGACTGTTTCATTTTTGGGTTTCTCTTTTGTTTTTTTTGTTTTGTCCTTCTTTATTATGTTCTCGTCAGAGCTATCAAGAATGCTATATAGAGTGTTGGCAATATTTGTATTTTGTGGGTCGATATTGTTGCCAATTTTAAGGGCATATGTGGCCTCTTGTTCCCTGCCTAACTGATAGAGTGACAGTGCCAGATTATAGTATATCGGTGATCTTTTTTTATCTATGTTTATGGCCTTTTCAAACTGCTCAACAGCGATATTATGTTGGTTGACTTTTTGGGCTATGATCCCCAACAGATTTATGGAATCTATATGTGTTGGAGCGGCTTGTATAATGGCTGTGCATATTTGATCTGCCTGATTATAACGACCCGCAGAAAAATGGTTCACAGCCTGCTTGTATGCCTCATCTATGGATAGCTGAGTCTGGCTGTTGTTGGATAGTTGTGGTGATTGTCTCGTATTCATTTTATAGCTCTGTTAAATGCTGGTTAAGCTGTTTTATATTGGTTTTGAATCTGGCTCTTTTTTAGCAACCAAAGATGATAGCACCCGGTTCATGGCAGAGACATCAATTGGTTTGGGAATTACCGCATCCATACCGCTGTCCAAGCAGTTTTGGACCGTCTCTTTCATAACATCTCCTGTAAAAGCCACGATAACTGTAGATGCTCCACTTTTTTGTAGTTTTTGTCTAATATGTTTTGTCGTCTCAAAGCCGTCCATCTCCGGCATACGCAGATCCATTAAAATTACATCAAAGTCTTGCTGTAATACAAAAATTATAGCCTCTTGACCACTGGATGCAACCTCAACTTTATATCCCTCTTCAGCTAACAGACCTGCAACAATAGCTTGGCTTACTATATCATCATCAACCAATAAAAGAGATAGATTACTAGAAGAGGTTATGGGATTTGAATTATGTGGAAGAGTAGTCTGCGTAACCTCTTTAAAAGGTAAAGTTACACGAAACGTACTGCCAACTCCAAGGGTGCTTTCTACATTTATTGTACCGTGCATCAACTCAACCAGCTGTTTACAAATTGCCAAACCCAGACCAGTTCCATGGTGAAGCCTTGATATGGATGAGTCAACTTGGCTGAAAGGTTCAAATATCATCTGTATTTTTTCAATTGGAATTCCAACACCACTATCTTTGATGGTGAACTCCAAATTAATTTTATCTGCATCCCCAGCAATTTGTTTCAAGGCAATAACAATCTCGCCATGATCGGTAAACTTAATGGCGTTGCTGGCCAGGTTCCAGAGAATCTGCCTTAATCGCAAGGTATCACCATAGATGGTTTTTGGCAGGTTTTCATCCATTGAGCATATAAATTCAAGATTTTTTGCCTCTGCATTGGGAGACATCATCGTGATGAACTGATTTATAAAATCGACCAGCTCAAACTCAACTAACTCCAACTCCAATTTACCATCTTCAACTTTTGCCAAATCTAAAATATCATCAAGAATACCCAGAAGATTTTTTGTAGAAGTGGAAATTGTTTCAACAAGGTGACTCTGCTTTTCTGTCATCTGCTCCCTTCTTAATAACTCAACAGATCCTTGAACCGCATTCATGGGGGTGCGTATCTCATGGCTCATTGTAGCCAAAAATTCACTCTTAGCTCTGTTGGCTGTTTGGGCAATTTTTTTGGCGTTTCTCTCCTTCTCTATCTTGGTACGATCTGTAATATCATGGGCGATACCATCTACCGAAATAACATTGCCCATTTTATCAAATATTGGTGACTCTAAAACTTCCAGCAGATGGATGCCTCCATTCTTGGCAAATAGTTCAACATAATAACGTGGCTGTTGTACCCCCGAAATACTCATTTTAGTATATTCAGCAACTTGTTTATTTATTGGGTTATCTGTTAGATATGTATCAAAATGTTTTAAAAATTCCTCTCTATCATAACCTAGAATAGTTGTTATCGATGGGCTGACATAGGTAAAAATGCCATTGATATCGTGGGAGTAAAGAAAGAAAACCGAGCTGATATTCTCAACAAGATTGCGGTATTTTTCTTTACTTTTTTTTAAGGTGATCTCTGCCTGTTTTATCTGTTTTATATCTTCCAACATTTTTTGCCGCATATCATTAATGGCCTTGGCAACCCAGTCCAACTCATTAGCAGAGTTGGGCAACAGGCTGTTTGTCGGTTTTAATGTTAGTGGTCGATGGAGATTTGATAGATCCATCTGTTGCGAATATTGGGATATCTCAGAAAGTCTACTGGTTACTAAAAGCTGAAAAATAAGCAGAATAAAACCAGATATCAAAAAAGTTTTTACCCCTTGCACCCCAAGAATTACAAATGCTCGATTTAAAAAATTATCAAACGCCCCAACCAACGAAGCGATGATGGTTAATGTACCTATGTGTATTTCCTGTTTTTTCCAGTTTGAGTGGTAGAGTTTTATCTCCTGAAAAACTGGCTGGGGTGGTTTTACCTGGCCCAGAGTTATAACACGTTTGCCAGCTATATCTTCAAAAATCACCCCTTCAATATCCGGCAACGCAAGTATACCTTCTAATTGTATCTGGAGCTGATCATAGTCCAAATTCCAGATATTTCTACTTACAGAAGCTTTATGGCTACCCTCAATATAGAGTATGCGTTCATGTATTGTGTTGATATCTCTTTTATAGTCCAGACCCAACTGAATGGCGGTTCCCAAAAGTGTAATTATGGAGCTGGCAACAAGGATTGTAAAAAGCAGTGCATACCCTAATGGTGCTTCACGTCTATAACGAAAAATAGAGCGAATCAATCCTCTTTTTTTAACATCCATTTTGGGGTCAGAACTTTCCAAAACAGCTACTCCTCATAAGGAACAATTCCGAAACTATCATAAATTTGAGCTATTACTCCCTCTTTTTCCAATTCTAAAAGTGCTGCATTAAATTTTCTGGTCAACTCTTCACCCCCTGACCATTTTCTTGAAATACCTAGATGAAAGGTACGCACATCTCCAATCTCTTTGTTGATATAATCCAGGGTGTTGAACTCTTTATTGTTGTTATTGATTATAAAGTTGCAAAGGGTGATTTCACATATGGCAATATCAATGCGTTTGCCAACTAGTTTGCGAAGATGAATAACCTCAGGAGTTGGTGAAACCACCATTTCACTTTTCAATACACCTTTTTCAATGGCCTGTAAAAAAACCGGAGCATAGTTATAGGTGGCTGTAGCACCGACAATATATGGCTTTAGATCTTCAAGTTTTTCCCAAGATATATCACTTGTTTTACGTTTAAAAAAAACATCACGAACATGACCAAGGGGCAGGGTGAAATGGTATTTATTTAAGCGGTCCTGGTTTTTTGTAAAAGCAAAAATACCAGCTATCTCTCCTCTCTCAGCCAGGTTTTTACCACGTTTAGAGGGGTAGATATCTATCTTTGCATCATAACCAATGCGTTTGAAGGTTATTTTTACTATTTGAGTGAGAAAACCTGTAACCTCTGAACCAGTTTTATAATGAAATGGGGGAAATTCCACCGTAGCAAGGGGGAGGGGGGTGAGATTTTGCCCGAAAGCAACCGTAGTTGTGAAAACTGTAAAGAGTAAAATCGGTAAAGCTAAAAGTTTTAAATTCATTTTTTCACCAATATTAAACTCTGTTGGTTATAAGTATGACCTCTTTTCTAACATTGTTGATAACTTTACTCCATTCTCCACACTTGTTCTGTCTTATAATTCTTATACTAGAATACCACGGTGAATCATTGCGGTCCATCATCCAATACCATAAAGGAGTAATTGCCAACATTAGTATAGTTGGCACTCCCAAAGCACCAGCCATATGGGCGGTGGTATTGGATATGGTAACAATTAGATCCATGGCTGCAACCTGGGCAGCAAAACCATCAAGATCAGCCATTTGATCTATGGTCTCATCATGAATTAAATTGATGCCGGTTTTTTTTGTTAGATCATCCCTCTCTTGTTTTGTATCACCATATTGGAGATCGACAAAAACTGCATTGGGAATATTAAATAATGGTAGTAGCTCATGGAGCTTTATCGATTTATTTGCCCCATGGTTTTTATTTTTACTATGCCAGGCAATACCAATAACTGTTTTGTCGTTATTGTTGTTATAACGTTTACGAATGGTGGCCGCTTTTTGCAAGTTGGCTTGTAAGTGGGGTTGACTGTTTTTGTATGAATTTATATCCGGTCGTAACCAACGACAAAGGTTACCAGTTGGTACTATATAGTCATACTCATCATATTGGCTTTTGACCTTGTGTGGGTCAACATTTTCAATACATTTTATCTGGGGAAATGATCTTGTGAAAATCGGTATCAAACGTTTATCACACTCAAAAACAATATCCGCACCCTTTGCAATAAGGTCAGGAATCATGCTGGAAAAAAGTATGCTCTCTCCCACACCTTGTTCACTCCAGATCAACATTGTTTTGTTGCTAAGTGGGCCACCATCATAAAGAGCCTTTTCATGTTTTACAAAACGCACAGAATTGAACTGTGGGGTGTTAAAGCGTAAATCATAATTTTTCCAGCCATTTTTAAAATCGCAATTTAACAGCTGGGCGAGAGTTAAATTGTGTATGGCATCAGCACAATTGGGGTTTAGCTCAACAGTTTTTTCATAGCTTGTTATGGCATCTTCAATTCTGCCTTGCTCTTTTAAAGCGTTACCAAGATTGTTATATGCGTCGGCATAGTTGGGGTCTATGGCAATGGCTTTTTGGTAGCTTGTAATGGCTTTTGATGCCTCCCCCAACTCTTGTAGTGTTATCGCCATATTGTAGTGGGCCTGGGCAAAAGTTGGAGCGATCTCAATGGCTTTTTTACAACTTGCAATGGCATTTATAAGCATACCTTTTTTTTGTTGTGCAAGTGCCAGGTTGCTATGGGCCTGGGCATAATTGGGTTGAATGGTTATGGCTTTATTTAAGTTTGCTATGGCTTGGTCGAATTTTGACTGAGCTATAAATACATTTCCCAGATTGTTGTATGCCTGGGCAAAGTTGGGGTCAGTTGCTATGGCTTTTTGGTAGTTTAAAATTGCACTATCCAGGTTTCCTTGCTCTTGGTTTATATTGCCGAGGTTGTTATGGGCTTGGGTAAAATCTTTTTGCAGGTTTATGGCTTGTTGGTAGTGGATAATCGCATCATCAAGTCTACCTTGTGCCTGCTTTGCCTGCCCGATATTGTTGTGAGCACCTGGATAGTCTGGTTCTATTTTAAGTGCTTTTTCGAGATGCAAAATTGCTTCGTTGTTTAAACCTTTTGCCAACAGTGCCCCACCAAGATTGTTCAAAACCGCAGAGTTTTCAGGCATGATTTCCAGGCTGCGAATATAATAAAAAATGGCCTCATCAAGCTTGCCGGATTGATGGCAGAAAATACCATTTTTTAGATAACTATCCGCTGCATTTTGTGGGTCTGAAAAAGCATTTAACATGGTGGTAATCTGGCTGTTTTCTGGTGCAAGTTTTTGCGCAGTTTTTAATGCTGCAATAGCCTCTTTTCGGTGGCCTGAAACATTAAGTGATATTGCTAAATTGTAGTGTAACACTCCGATATTTTGGTTTATATCTATGGCTTTTTCAAACTGCTCAATAGCAATGTTGTGTTGGTTGACTCTCTGGGCGATAATGCCAATTAAATTAATGGCATCAATATGGTTGGGAACCTCTTTAATAATGGCTGTGCATAGTTTATCAGCATCAGATAATCTACCGCTATTAACATGGTTCAGTGCTTGTTCAAAGGCCGTTTCAACCGTAAGCTCAACACAATTTTTATTTAATGTTTTTTGCTTTGCCATTATCTGTTTTTCCAAAAAAACCTAACATGGTTGCAACATCATTGCTCTCAATTAGGGTAGCTCCACTTTTCAACCATTTTTTGGCAACTTTGGGATCACTGGTTTCATAGATCGCCCATTGCCATTCAACAGGTGGTTGCAGCTGGGTTATAGAGAGGTTATCCATGTTGGCAAATAGATAGTCAGGTTGTAAAATTTTAGCCTGTTTTTGGTTCTGCTCTTTAAATGTTTCACATATCCAACCTATGGGAGTTTTCCACTTCTGTCGTACATGTAATAAAAACCCTTTATGAATTGAAATTGGTACTGTTTTGTTGGCTATGGGTTTTAATATTTTATAGATTGCCTCTTCTACATCGACAATACCATATTTTAAAATAGCTGCTCTTTTTACCTCAATAAACACAGTGCTACTTGGGTAGTGGCTAAGTAGCTCTACCGCAGATTTTAAAGAGGTCAAAAAATGGCTTTTGGCACCATTATGCCTTTTAAATTTTATTTTTTGCAGTTGATTCCAGGTAAGATCTTCCACACGGGTGTTAACACCTGTCTCCCGTTTTAGATTGGCATCATGAAACAAAACCGGAACACCATCACTGCTAATCTGAATATCAAACTCTAAATATTTGATGCCTAGCTTTAATGCAGCATCCAAACCCTGCAAGCTGTTACCGGGAAACTGGGCTGGGATACCTCTATGGGCAACTAGATTATCGGGGTGCATTTATAATGTTGAGCTTATTTTGATGGTACATGGGTAAATTACAGCACTATACTTTTAAATTGGTTTCTACCGCTGTTTTTGGCGTTATATAGCATTTGATCAGCGGCATCCAAAAGTGGTGTTGAGGAGCTACCTCTGGTGGGAAAAATAGAGGCACAACCAAGGCTGATGGTGACATGGTTGGCAGTATCAGAAGTTGGATGGTCAATTTTTAAATCTGCAATGGCATCACACATTTTTTTGGCGACAATCTCAGCTCCATCTAACTCCACTTGAGGTAGTACTGCAACAAACTCTTCTCCACCATAACGGGCCAATAGATCAGTGGAACGTTGCATGGAACCCTCAAGGGCGTTAGCTACCTTTTTAAGGCACTCATCTCCCTCACCATGTCCAAAATGGTCGTTGTATTTTTTAAAATGGTCAATATCCAACATGATAATTGCCATACCCAAAGAACCGCGAATACCCCTTCGCCACTCTTGATCTAAAAAATTGTCGAAATGACGACGGTTAGCCACTCCTGTAAGGCTATCGATAATCGATAGACTGGCAAGCATATCCTTTCGCTGTTTTGTCTCAATATGATTTTTTACCCTTGCTTTAAGTATTGCCGGTTTAGCTGGTTTGGAGATGTAATCAACTGCGCCTAGCTCCAATCCCTGGGCCTCATGTATCTCATCATTTTGCCCGCTTACAAATATTATGGGAACCTCACAAGTGGTCGGGTTGTCTTTTAACTTTTTACATACCTCATAGCCGTCCATCTCTGGCATGATTACATCCAATAAAATGAGGTCTAATTTATTTGATAATGCGATATCAATGGCATCTTGACCATTTGTTGCCATGTATATTTCATAATCAGCGTGGAGAATTTCTACCAGTGTTCTGATATTACCAGGAACATCGTCAACAATTAATATAGCTGCCTGTTGTTTCGCTTGTGTCATCTTTAATCCTTAAAAGAGATATCTAACATGCTAGATATCGCAACAAGTTTTATACGTGCACCTTTAAAAAGCAAATTAATCAAGAGAAATTTCTAGTTTGTCTAAATTGCTTTTAACATCACCACTATGTAATAGCAATTTTTAATCGCCAATTACAAAAAAAGCTCTTGCATTGCCATCATTAGTCAATGCTGAAAGTTATTACTCAACCACTCCTTTTTATAACTGAATCAAGTGGGGGGTTTTTTGGATATGCTGAATTTTAAATGTGTCTTTTTGCTAAAGCATGTGCTAGGGTGACAAAAGATATAAGTTATTGAAAGTTAAGTTTTCTTAATATATTTGTGATAATTATATCATTTACCAATTTCTGTGGGGGGAATATGGGGATTTATTGCGATAAATGCGGCTACGAAAAACAGCCATGGCACGCCATGGGGGTAAAAGAGTGTATCAACTGTATAAATATTGGCTTTAATGTCGAATACAAGTTTTATGTAGGAATAAGTCTGCTTTTGGGAATTATAGCGGTTGGTACTATGATCTCTTTAATGATCCTGGCAGACTATTGGTAAAATCCACCAGGATCAACAAAATGGTTCACCTGATTTATCAAGACTGAGCGGCAATTTTCTTTGCGTTTGCTTCTTCCATCTCTTTTTGTAGCTGTTCCCTGTCAAACCACCAATCATCACCAACCATAATATCCAGACAGTTCATAACAATTGGTATGTAGTGGTTGGGGTCATCAAGCTTATTGCCTGCTACCCATTTATGGAAAGCCTCTTCCCCGATGATCTTGTGATATTCACAAATCATGTTAAACATCTGTTGTGACTGTCCCATGGCCAGATCCCTGTCTTCATGATCGGGAGTACGGGTTTTTGCCATTAGATGAGCAAGGGCAGCAATGGGGCCGGCAACTTCATGTTTCGCCGTCAATGTGTTCAATAGATGAAACAGACTTAACACCACCTCATAACCAGGGGCATCACTTTTCAAGCAGATCCAGACTCTCATAGCAAGAGCTTTATACACCTCTTTGTTGCGGTGTTTGGTGGAGAGCATCTTTAATATCTTTAGAGCTTCAGGCCAGTTGCTATCTTTTGCAAAGCGGGTTATTGCTGCTTTATTAAGCTTCCACTCTTCTTTAGGATCTTTTTTTGCGTTGTTTTTCTGGTTTTCACCTTCTGGTGATAGCGGTGCAGGTGAATTTTGCATTACCACATTAATGCCATCTAGTGAACTGGGAACTTTTGCCGAATCGCTCATA
Source organism: Magnetococcales bacterium (assembly GCA_015232405.1). GTDB lineage: Bacteria > Pseudomonadota > Magnetococcia > Magnetococcales > JADFYX01. The sequence goes on from JADFZS010000037.1 coordinate 33,059, forward strand.
GAAAAATATTCCAATATGTTAGTTTGTTAATAATAATATCGCTGCCAGGCAGAAAAGATGCTGCATCAACAAAATTGATGATACAGCATTAATTGTCGTTTTGAAACAAAAAAGCAGCAAATAGAAACATCTAAGAGCCGCTTTTTCTTATAAAACCAATATATTTCTGCCTAAAAGGCCAGGGCCAATCCACTGCCCAAGGTTTTTTTCATACGTTCTAGAGATTTTTTCTCCAGTTGCCGTACTCTTTCACGGGATATACCAAGTTTTTCTCCTATTGTCTCAAGAGTAAGGGGTGGTTCAGCCAGCAGACGCCATGTAATAATGGATTTTTCCCTCTCATTAAGGCAGGCCAACGCTTTTGCTACACTCTCCCTTTTTAGTCGTTCCTGCTCAGACTCCAGCATCATCATCTCTTGGTTGGCTCTGTTATCAGGTAACATATCCTGAATTTCATCACCCTCTTCAATGGCTGGGCGGTTAAGAGAGTCATCTCTTCCTGACATCCTGCCATCCATCTCTAAAACATCACGTTTTGTTACCCCAAGTTTCAGGCTGATTTTTTCAGCCTCTACATCATCAAGTCTATCGATATGTTTTTTGCTCTGTCGTAACTTGAAAAATAGTTTGCGTTGGGATGTGGTAGTACCAATTTTTACCAAGCTCCAAGAGCGCAGAACAAACTCTTGAATGGCAGAACGTATCCACCACATGGCATAGGTTGAAAGACGAAACCCTTTGTAGGGGTTGAACTTTTTAACCGCCTGCATCAAGCCGATGGAACCCTCTTGGATTAGATCCATAACCCGCATACCATAGTTCTGGTACTCTTTGGCAATTTTAACCACATAACGCAGATATGAGGAGACCAGACGATGGGCTGCATCGATATCCTGATGCTCACGAAATTTAACAGATAGCTCAAACTCTTCTTCTTGGGTCAATATGGGGGCAGCATTGATTTTATCCACATATTCAGCAAGTTCTCTATAGTCTGCAATAGGGACTAATGCGTTATAGCTCATTATTGTTTCCGGTACTCCGTGGTTGTGAGATCTTTGACTATCCAAGCTCCTGCTTGTTATATTGAGCAACAGCTGCCTGCTTGATGTTAACGCCCATTAGAGGGTGGTTAGTTGGAAAAGTTCCTAATAGGATGTCTGTATGAGGGTTAATGTGGATAAAATCAAGGTATTTTTAAGATCAAACCTATTTTTTTTGTTTTTTGTCGGGGGAATTTTATTCTTTGCTGCCATTATTTTACTCTCGGTTCCGCTGATATCTAATGCAAAAAGACGCTATATTGTTCACATTTGGAGTAGGTACAACTGCTTTATCTTGGCTTTGATATGTGGATTAAAAGTTCGGGTAGAGGGGTTGGAAAAATTACCACCCCCCCCTTACATGATTTTAAGCAAACATCAATCGGCCTGGGAAACAGTTACGATTCAGGCTTTTTTTCCCGATGTAATATTGGTTTTGAAAAAAAGCCTCCTTAAAATTCCTGTGTTTGGTTGGGCGTTGCGATTTACCGGGCAGATAGCCATCGATCGTTCCCAGGGAGTTTCTGCTTTAAGGCTAATGGCAAAAAAGTGTAAAGAGACTTTTGATCAAAACAGAACAGTAATGATTTTTCCTGAGGGGACCCGAGTATCTCCAGGGGAAGTTGGTAAATATAACCCTGGGGGGGTGGGTATTGCCCTTTCAACCGGGGTTCCCATAGTTCCCATTGCCCATAACGCAGGGGAGTTTTGGGCACCAAAGGCATATTATAAAAAACCGGGAGAGATACAAATGCGTATAGGTCCGGCAATCCCCACAACTGGCCTTGGCAAAGGTGATAGAAAAGAGGTTAACAACAAAGTGAAGGATACCATTGAGGGGATGATGGAGGAGATAGCAAAAGAGTCTGCCTCTAATGGGTCTGTTGTTGAATAGAGGCTCTGTAAAGAGTTGTATTTATCTTTACTATATAAACAGCTTAACTGAAATATCTCTGGTTTATCTGTTATAAAAAAGCTGGTTGGCCATCTTTATAACTCTCGACAATTTGCCAGGTTGGCAAACTCCGTTACCGAAAGGGTCTCACCACGCCGTTTAGGATCTATACCAGCTTTTACAAGCCAATCTTTTGGTGATGGATTCAAGGGTTTTAAAGCGTTGTTCAGGGTTTTTCTCCGTTGTCCAAAAGCTGCCCGTACCACCTTGGTGAAAAATATCGGATCGTCCAGTTTTGCTGATGGTTTGTCCTTTATGGTAAGAGATATCACCATTGAGTCCACCTTGGGTTTGGGCATGAAAGATTGGGGAGGAACATCAATAACTTTATTTACCGTTGTCCACATGGCACACTGGACAGAGAGTGTTCCGTATGCTTTTGAACCCGGTTGGGCTGCTATGCGTTGAGCCACCTCTTTTTGAAACATCAAGGTCATATCCTTGATAGCTGCGCGATGTTCCAGAAGCACAAACAATAGTGGGGTGCTGATGTTGTAAGGTAGGTTGGCTACTATCCGTAAAGGACCGCCAATTTCCAGAGCCAGTTTGCTGTAGTCAAACTTTAAAGCGTCCTTTTTTTCTATCTCCAAGCGACCAATATCCCGGCAACGCTCTTGTAATATGGACAACATCCGTTCATCTTGTTCTATGGCCCACAATTTTTTGCTTTGAGCAAGCAACAGCACAGTTAGACTTCCCAGGCCAGGGCCGATCTCCAAAACTCTATCATCTTCATTTACATTTGCAGCATGAACAATGGCTTGGGATATGTTTTCATCGATTAAAAAATTCTGCCCCAACCCTTTTTTTGGGCGTAGGTTGAGGGATTTTATCAGATGGGGGATAGATAGAGGTGGTTTATTTTCCATTGGCTGAAAGACCATTTTTTTTATATGTGAGGTGTTACTTTTAGCTAGCAGCATACAGTTAAAAAAGGTTGCTGGCTATAAAACTCATATGAAGGGTGGTGGTTCACCTCTACCACTTGCTGCAAAATCTTTTTTTATCATATCTACCGCCATCTCCTTATCAATTTGCATTACCTCTATAGAACCTATGTAGATAAGCTCAAAGAGTTTCATAAGAGAAATTTTATGGGTGCGGTTGGTTGTGGCAAATAACCAGTCAGATAGAGCCAGAAAATCAACAAAAGGGGAGGGGCGTTGTTGTAGTATTTTACGAAAACTCTTGAACCTTCCTGAGTTACCGATAAGATCCCAATATCTAGCAAAGCGTCGTAAACGCTGCATGGTGAAAAAATCCAGCTGGTCACTATACAGTAGGTCATATGGTGGCTCTGGGTTGAATACCATATTAAAAGGGATGGTGTGGCGAATAATAGGGGTTCCCCGTAATCTTTTTAAAATGCCAACTTGAATATCGTGAGGATCAGCCAGCAACATCTGGTTGAAACTCGCTTCTATACTAGCCATTGATTCACCCGGTAGCCCTAATATCAGATCGGCATGGAGGTGGGCTTGGCTTACGTTTCTCAACCAGTTTAAATTCTCATATGTCTCATGGCTATCCTGCTTGCGACCTATGCGATTTAAAACCTCCTGATTAAAGCTCTGCACCCCTATTTCAAACTGTACAGAATCTTTTGGAAATTGCTCAATACGTTGTTTTATAGGCAGGGGAAGACGATCAGGTACTATCTCAAAATGGAGAAATAAATCACTGTCCATATGTTGCAAAAAGAGGTCAAATATTTTACAAGCACTATCAATTTTCAGGTTGAAAGTCCTGTCCATAAACTTAAAATGTTTAACCCCACGCTTAAGTAGATAGACCATCTCTTCAAGAAATTTAGATAGGGGAAACTCCCGGACTTTTTGATCCAGAGCCGAGAGGCAAAATTCACAACGGTATGGGCATCCCCTTGATGCCTCTACATATATCACCCGGTGGGCGATATCATCCTTGGTATACTCCCTGTATGGCATAACAAGGGTGTCAAGGCTGGGTGGGGCAGGGGTTATAATTCTGTTTTTTGGCTGTCTGTTTTTTAAGATATCACAGCAAAGCTGGTAAAAGGCGACCTCTCCCTCTCCCACAACTGTATAGTCAGCCAGTTGAACTATCTCTTGCTCGTCATATTCGTGACTAACCTCAGGACCGCCAAGAACAATAACGGTATCTGGTGAAAGCTTTTTAATGAGCTTTACGAGGGATGTCGTAAGTGTGACATTCCAGATATATACCGATATACCGATTATTTTTGCCTGATGGATGAGAATTTTTTCTGCGATATCCAAAGGGCGATTGCTTATGTCAAACTCCACTATTCTACTTTGCTCTCGCAACTCTGCCAAATTGGCTCGTAGATAACGCAACCCGATAGCGGTGTGGCGATAACGGGCATTTAGTGTCGTGAGAATAATATCTGTTTTTTCTGGGAGCAGAGCCAATTGTAGAGCCTCATGTTTAGCAAGTAAAAAATATCTTTAACCTATTTTGCTCGGTGGTGATAGTGCTTTTATTTTTGTCGATAATTGTTGGTGGCTGTTTTTACTGGTTTGTAAATCTGTGAAAATTGATTGTTATCAATTTAATGTTGGGTTTGTCGTTGACTTTGAGCTATCATGAACCGTTTAAAGTAAAAAAAACAAACCATTTACCCGATGAGCGTTATCAATTATTGGGAGCGTTACCACAGTGAATGATAATAATAGCCTTGAGCAAACAGAAGATACCTCTCAACTATCTGCAAAATATCTGAGAAAACAGGTTTATCTGGTTATTGGTGGAATATTTGCGATTATTGTAAGTTTGGTGATGCTCGGTTTGGTTGGTATGGAGGCGGTCTCTGGTATGAGGGGCTTTGTCGGGGCTGAGGGTTTGTGGTCAAAAAGTCAAAAACGGGCTGTTTTTAATATTGTGCGCTATGCCACTAATAAAGAAGAGAGAAATTTTATCGCCTACAAAAAAAACCTGTTAATACCAGCAGGTTATAAACAGGCTCGGCTGGAGTTGGAGAAGAAAAACCCAAATATGGATATCGCCTACCAAGGGTTTCTCCAGGGTGGTGTTCACCATGATGATGTAAAAAATATGGCTCGTCTATTCAGATGGTTTCGTAATTTTGAATATGTAGATAAAGCCATCTCTTTATGGGCAAGGGCAGATGTACTGATAGTTGCCTTTGAAATGCAGGGAGAGTCACTGCATAAGCTTGTCTTGGATAACGACCCCCAACATATTGCTGGAATTGAGGAGATTACACAAAATATTATCCAGCTTGACAGCACCCTAACCAATTTGGAGTATGAGTTCTCCTATACCCTGGGTGAAGCTGCTAGGTGGGCAAAGGGGTTGCTGTTTAAAGTGATGTTGGTCAGTGCAATAATTGCCACCATTATATGCGTTTGGCTTATTATGTTTGTTGGACAGTTAATTACCAAAATGCAGGTCTATAGCAGCAAGCTGGATATGCAGCGAAGTGAGCTTTTAAAACAGAGTGAGGAGTTGACCATAAGCAACCGTTTGGCTACTGGGCAGTCCCAGTTGGATGCGCAGATGCGTGGTGAGTTGACCATAGATGAATTAAGCCAGAAAATCATCACTTTTTTAGCCGAGTATCTTAATATTCCTGTGGGTGCTCTCTATGTAAATATCGGTGATGATAACTATGTTTTCAAGGCCGGGTACTCTTTTAGCAAAAACAGTGGGGTAAAAACTGAGTTTTCCCCAGGCGAGGGTCTTTTAGGTCAAGCAGTTGTCGATAAAAAAGTTATGGAGGTTATTGATATACCCCATGAATATCTGCAAATATCTTCCAGCCTTGGTTCTGGTATCCCTTCAGCTATATTAGTTGTACCCTTTGTCTATAACGAAACCGTTGTTGCTGTTATTGAGCTGGCATCCTTTGAAGGGTTTACTGTCGAGCAGAAAGAATTTATCAATACAGTTGCAAACTCAATCTCAATTTCAATCCACTCCCGGCAACATCTATAATCTTTACAATAATTCAGTAACAACTCTGGCCTTGAAGTTTTTTGAAGATACTCTTGAATAGTGATTTTAAATCAAAAATATACAATCAAAAGCAAAACCTTGGGAGGCCTTGCAGGCCCCCAAACCCCCACGCCTTTAAATGTAAAGACTTAAAAACAAAGGCAAAACCTTGGGCGTTGCCCAAACCCAGCAGGGAGATAATCCCCCTGCACCCCTAATAATAAAAATATTTTTTTGTCCAGATTTGGTTTAAATTTACTAAATATCAATAACTTTTACAGGCTGGGCTTGATTGATTTGTGCATAAATTGAATGAAGTGTTCTACAACAGGATGCTCAAGATTTTTACGGTTGCGGGAGATCCATAGGGTTCTGGGAATATGCAAACCTTGTACCTCCAAGTGTACCAACTGCCCCGATTTGATACGGTCTATTACAGCGAAGTGGGGCATGAAACTTACATGCTGGCCTTGGTTGAGAATCTCAACAATGGCATCGGTGGAACCCATCTCCAAAGAGACGTTAAGCTGCTTGATGCCGATTCTTTCCATTGCCATTCGCAAATCTTCTCTACTAGATGCCCGTTTTTCCCGCAGAACATAGATGAGTTCCGGCAGGGAGTCGATTGATAGTGGCTCCTTGGTTTTGGCAAGGGGGTGGTTGCCTCCACAGACCAGCCACAACTCATCCTCCATCCATTTTTGGGTTAGAATATCCACATGATCAGGGGCGTTCTCCATGAGAGCCAGATCGGTCATACCCCTGCCTAGATGAGTCTGAATCTCACGTCCATAACCCATGCGGTTGTCAACCCAGTAGTGGGGAAATTTCTCCTTGAACTGAACTAGCAGGTTTGGTAGCAGGTGTTCACCTATTGCCGCCGTGGTCTCAAGACGCATGGATTGTTGGTCTTTGTTGGATAGTAACAGCTCTTCTTGTAGTTCAAGATGTTGGTCAATTGCTTGTACAGCAAGTTGATAAACCTTCTCTCCAGCCTCTGTCAATCTTAACCTACCACGTATTCGATTCATAAGAGGAATATTATAACAAGCTTCTAATGCCGCCAGTCGTTTTGATACCGCTGGCTGACCAATATGGAGAACTTTGGCTGCTGCCTTAACGCTGCCTCGTTCTACTACGGCTCTCAATGCTGCCCATCCATTTAAGTCAGGCAGGCCAATATATTCCTTTGAGGAATGTTCAGACATTATTTTTCATTTGCAAATAACATTGCCAAAGCGTACATTACCGACTGTGGTTTTTGACAATGGGTTGGTGAGATATAAAAAAAAGTTATAGACACAGTGAATACGCCTTTACAAATTGTATCTAGCTTATAAAATACAGTTAACAGATATCTGCTCTAAGCAAAATTCTGCAAAAAATACTCATAATAACAGTTGTTTATCGGTTATGGTGTGGTTAGCGCCATAATTTGGTCCTTTTTTGCACCATTTTTTAAGAAGCAAAAAATAGTATATCTTACATAATCTGACTTTGACGAGGAACTCTGCCAGGTTACCAGGATAAATTCTATTCTTTCACAATAAATTGAAAAGTAAGTATCCTAGACATTTAATTTTTTTTTTACTTGGATAATAATTAAATATGAATGCTGTAAAAAGATTCCTACCCTTTTTGAACTGGTTTCCCATGGATGCTGCAGTGTTGCGTGCAGATCTTGTTGCTGGAATAACCGTGGCTCTAGTTCTTATTCCCCAGTCCATGGCCTATGCCCAGTTGGCAGGTCTTCCACCATACTACGGCCTCTACGCTGCATTTCTACCAGGTGCGATAGCTGCCCTTTTTGGTTCGTCCAAACAGCTTGCGACTGGCCCTGTGGCGGTTGTGTCACTGTTAACGGCATCGGCCTTGATACCTTTTGCCGCCATTGGCAGCGAACCATATATCGGTCTTGCCATCATGATGACCCTCATGGTGGGTATTTTTCAGCTTTGTCTCGGTCTTTTACGCCTTGGTGTGGTTGTTAGCTTTCTATCACATCCGGTGATTGTAGGCTTTACCAATGCTGCAGCACTGGTTATCGGGTTGTCACAGCTATCAAAAATATTTGGTGTGCCAATGGGGCGTAGCGAAAGCTTTATGGCGGACATCTGGGGCGTTATAGAAAAAATCGGTGACATGCATATACCTACATTTATGTTTGGTGCTGCTGCATTTTTGATCATGTATCTGTTGAAAAGATATTATCCGAAACTACCAAACGTGCTTATCGCCGTAAGTCTTGCGATAATCACAAGTTGGGTGGTTGGGTTTGTCGATATGGGCGGAAAAGTGGTTGGTGAGATTCCCGAAGGTTTGCCTAACATGGCGATCCCCGACCTCGATTTAGCCATTATGAGCAAGCTGATTTTTAGTGCCATTGTGATATCATTAGTCGGTTTTATGGAGGCGATATCCATCGCCAAGGCCATGGCTGCCAAGACCAAAGATAGAGTCGATCCCAATCAGGAACTCATAGGACAGGGGTTGGCAAACATTATCGGTAGTATTGCTCAATCGTATCCCGCTTCCGGTTCATTCTCCCGTTCTGCAGTAAACCTGAGTGCTGGAGCAAAAACCGGTATGTCATCACTGTTTACTGCCCTGGTGGTCTTGATAACATTGCTGTTTTTAACGCCACTTCTCTACCATCTTCCCCAAGCAGTTTTGGCGGCAGTTATCATGATGGCGGTTATCGGGCTGGTAAATTTTGCTGCTGTCAAACATGCCTGGTATGCAAATAAACATGATGGTTTGGCTGCCATTGTTACCTTTGTCGCCACTCTGGGATTTGCTCCTCATCTGGATAAAGGAATCATGATGGGAGCTGGACTGGCAATATTTTTATTTTTGTTCCGGGCCATGCGACCAAGAATCGCCATTCTTGGACAGTACGAAGATGGAACATTACGGGATTTGCACGTACACCCGGATCTGCCAACCGACGATAGAATTATAATTATCCGTTTTGATGGGCAGCTTTTCTTTGCCAATATCTCCTATTTTGAGGATTCGGTTCTAGCCGCATTAGCTAGTAAGCCGGATGCAAAATATATATTGGTGGTGGGTGATGGTATAAATCAACTTGATGCTTCGGGTGAAGAGGTGATCAACCATCTTGTTGAACGGATGCATGGAAACGGCATAATCATGGTTTTTGCAGGTTTGAAAAAACAGGTGTTGGATGTAATGCGCCGTACAAACCTGTTTGAGCATATTGGTGGTGATAATAATATTTTTGCCACCAAGGATCAGGCTCTTATGGAAATCTACAACAGGATTGGAGATGATGGGGAGCGACCACTTCTCCCATATTATCTGCAGCCTTTAAAGAGCAGCAACACATAGAAGATAAATCAATTTATATTAAACACTTTTTCTTTTGGTGAGCACCATGAATGTTACAGAAAAAACTATTGCAGATTTGTTTGACCGATGGAACGATTCACTACAGACTGATGTGGCAACTGTTAAACAGACACCTATCTATGCAATTTTTTAATTCACCTCTTCATATACCTCTGTAGAGAGATGCCCAATATGAGAGTGTCGTCTCTGCCGATTGTAGAAAACCTCAATATACTCAATATCGATTTCTTGCCTTTTCCCTGTTACGGTAATAAACTTGGTTGATCAGATCTATCTTTAAAAGTATGAAAGAAACTTTCTGACGGAGCTTTATCATGCATCTCCTTTACGGATCATACAGCAAATACAGTCATGAATTTTCAACAACTTTTGAAAATTGTGAGCAGCATATTGGCTTTCTCTATCACTAAGTACCATCAGACCTTTTGGAGACTTTCTTTTCCAAATAGCCATAAGAAATGCATCACAAGTAAGATCTGCTTTGATTCGGTCTGAAATGCTCCAATCGACAACCTTGCGAGAAAATAGATCGGTAAAAACAGCGAGATATGGCCATTATTCACCAGTAGAAATATAGGTAGTGTCGCTGACATGCATCTGGTCAGGCACGGAAGTCTGGAACTGAC